>JBAXBD010000077.1:0-14292 GCA_037142165.1 Schlesneria sp.
ACCACAATGCATTAATCCTGCAAGCCGGTGGCGATGTGGACTGTGACCACGACTGGAGCAGCGAGGGTGAAGGCGGTTGCGACGAGAATCCCGGCGTGTGGTCTACCGGGGGAACAACGATCGTCACTCGCGAGCATTGCATTTGCTGCGGTCTCATCCGCGAGTCCGTGTCGCTGGGTAGCCAGCGGAATCCTGGAGAATGCGATCGGGTCACCTACTCACTGCCTGAGCCTGATCGATGCCGAGCGTGCGGTCATGCCGACAATCCCGATTGCGAAGCTCACGACTGCTGATTTTCGCTTTACCGACGGCGGGAATTGTTCCCGCCGTCCCGTTTGGTTTTCAATGAAAGGTCAATCATGCCAGAGTCAACATTCAACGACGAGCTTTTCGCCACGCTCACCGACGGACTAACCTACTCCGCAAAATTTGTCCCGCAATCGGCAAGCCGCTACCGAAACGAATCGCAATTCACCCTGAACTGGACAATCACAATCGCCAATTCCCGATCGTCGCTGGAATTCGATTACTCGCAAGGACTCAACCATTTGACTCCGCAACAGCAAAACTTCTTGCGAAACACTTGTGGAGTGTGCGAAACCAGCATTGCACAAGTCGAAGCTCGCAAAAAAATCGTCGAGACCGGGGTCGTTCTTGGTTTTCTCTCATCCGGCAATCGCGTCAAGCCCCCCGAGTTTCGCGACGTAATGCACAGTTTGTTATTGGATCTGACGGCGATCGACTACGGGTCATTTGAGGAGTGGGCGGACGATATGGGATACGATTCTGATTCTCGATCCGCCGAAGCCACCTATCGTTTGTGCTTGGACAACGGGCTTAAGCTGCGATCAATGATCGGTGGCAAAAAAAACGCCGATTTGCACGATTTGTTTCACGACTACTGATTCTGAAAACTCTCAACCGTCGCAATTCACCTAATCCCCCCTCCTGCTTGGGAGGGGTCAATAGGTCGATTTTGACTGTTTTGAACCGCTACATTTTAGGGGATTTTGATGAAAATTTATCGCTGTACGCATGTCGAAAATCAGATTGAAAAAACGTCGTACGCCACCGGGCCAATTGGCGAGTACGCCGAAAAAATTGACCAGCCTTGCGGAATCGAGGCCGCATCGCTGGAGGACTTGCTTTTTAGGCTTGGGGATCGATTCGGCCTGAATATCGACCAAATTATCGTTGGCGAAAAGCCGGCACGTTGCGTGGAATTTATTTGTCTCAAAAACGAGAAATTTCTGCATCCATCAGACTGGGAATGGGGAGAATATCTGGCAGGTCGCCTCGACCTGTGGCAGTCGTACTGGCAATTTACCATCCGAGTAATAGACCAGAGATACCTAGCCGATGCTGATTTTGACGAACTTCGGGCTGACGATCCTGTAATCCTCGTGACAACTTGACCTGTTTACCGTCGCGGATTTTTGAGCTAGCGAAACACGTTTTTGGCAACGAGGGAATCACATGCGAGAACAGAACTCGAAGCCGATTATTTCCCCGAAAATGGCGGGGGCAACCCCGTAACTCGCCCGGCGATGTGCCGGACGGTCCAAAGCCCGCAACTGAAGGAAAAGTCATGACTGACGCACCGTTTATTTTCGTTTGCCATCCTCTCCGCAATTCCGGATTCGCAACGCCATGCCAGACCGAACAGGATCTGGTCGATCGTTGGCAGAATGGTTGGTTCGACGTGAAGTGCAACTGTTGCGCGGAAGAATCATTGGTCGCAACTTACGAAGCCGCAATTGAGGACATTGGGCACGATATGCATCACATGACGCGATTGAATTCGCGTTCTGAGTACGATCAATACATGGCGAGAAAGTGCCACAATAAATCCCCCGACTCTGTTTATCGGGCAGCTTTAATTCTCGGGTGGGTCGATATTGACGATGATGAACCCGAAAGCGACGACAATTGATGAGGCCGACACCCACAAGCCCGTCGCATGTGTGGCGGGCCAATTAACTGAAAAAAGGAATGAGATTATGACCGAAACCAAAACAACAACCTTCGACAACATCGACATCATCAACTTGGTCGATGATGGGCACCTTGAACTGGATGATGTTTTTGATGGGGCTCGCTGGTCCAATGTCGAAGAACTCGACACCTACACCGCAATGTGCGGGGGCTCCGGTGGCGACAGTCCGATGACCATCACCATCATGCTCGAATCGGCTGAGATCTATGGAATCACCGCCTATCGCTGGATCGAGTGCGATGATGCCGGGTCGTATGACACCGGTGAGATCACATTGGACCGGGCCGAGGCAGTCGAGCAGGGCAAGGCCGAGGCTGAGGAGCGAGATGAGACCCCCGAGCCGGATGAACAGGTTGCGGCAATTTTGGCAACCGAATGGTTCAAAACATCGGTCAAAAAAGAGGATTTGCGGGCGATCATCGACTACTGTCACCAGCATGCTGGTATGGGTCAGGGACATGTCATCATTGACCGCAGCGGCGTGCATGAGTGGGTCACCACCGGATATGTCGAGCACAAGGCCGTCTATGTCGGTATACCGCATGAGCCGGAGTCTTGGGCGTATTTTGCCGACGCGATGCTAAGTGCGATCACAGAGAATCAACAACCCAGCGAAGAATGACCAGCAGCCGACAACCCAATCCCGTCGCAATGTGTGACGGGCCAACTAACTCAAGCAAGGAATCAGACCATGACCGAAAAATACATCACCATTAACGACGATCCCGACTACTGGGGCACAATTCCACCTGGCTGTGATCTGGACGCCGAGATTACAAAAATCACCAACGCTGCCGATGATGCCGGAATCGTAGTGTACCACAATTGCAATCCGTCGCAGGAGGTCCGAGACGACGGGACGGAAATCGATTGGTTCACCGAATGGTGCGGCGTCGGGCACGAGTGGGACGAACATCGTTGGACAAATTGGTTTCGCGGCCAGTGATCAACTGACCGACACAACCCCAAGCCCGTCGCAATGTGCGGCGGGCCAAATAACTTAAAAAGGAACGAGACGATGAATCGCCAAAACGCTGTCGAGTTTGTGATGCAACACTTCGACGACGACGATCTTGAACAAGACGACATTAACGCGGCATTCACCGCGTTTTTTGAGCGAGATCCAGACGATGAGGATCGAGAAGCCGGACTGTGGTCCCTGATGCTCTCTGCTGTGATGGATCCGTCGTGCTGTGAGGAATGCGGCCACCCGATTGACGGATCGTCTGGCGGAGCAGGTGACTGCAACGCATGCGACGCAAGATCACGATGACCGACACAACCCCAAGCCCGTCGCAATGTGCGGCGGGACAACTAACCGAAATGAAACAGTGAGGCTCAACATGACCGGAAAAGAACTGGCTACCCTGATGCGAAGACACAACGTGACCATCCGGGAACTGGCTCGCCGAATTCAGATTCCGCAAAAGCGCGTCCGAATGAGGCGGGATATTGGACTGGATGCTGAGACCGCTCGGGATTGGATTCAATCCATTACTGGCGTTGACCCAGGGCCACAAACCACGAAAGCAACGCGATGAGAACTGCCGATCAACAACCGGACGAATCAGGGCCAACCGTCGCACATCGCAACGCTCCGTGTCGAGTGTGCAACCGAACCATCTCAGCCGACGAAGAGGCTTACGGTCGCAAATGGGGAAACGGCATGCGATATCGTCACCGGGAATGCCGGATTGACGTTCCCGATCCTTCCGATGAGGGGTCGCAACAGGACAGGAAGCTTGGGGCATTCCATTATGACCGAGGGACGAACACAAATTATGGATAGGATTCACCGATGAGCACGAGACTGACGTTAGAAGACGAGATTCATTTATTTGGACTGAAATTGTATTCAGTTCGATGCAAGCTGAAACCGGAATTCCATTACGAAATTCACGAAACGTCGCCGACAAACGCTTGGCGAAAGTTCGTGGCTATCCGGTTTCGAAATATCCCGGTCAAGCCGTGCCGCGAAGACTGGATCATCTCGCGGGCCAAGAATCCCGCTTAACCGTCGCATTTTTAAGGAATTACATGCCGCAAGACATGATCGCACAGCTCATAGAATTTATGCCGGACACGCTCCAAGCCGTCCACATTTTGAAGAACGCTCGTGGAGATACTTTCACCGGGCAGATCGAATATCTACTCAGGACTCACCCTGACATGCAAACTCTCGCGAAACGCCGGGGGATTGAATGGCAGCAACGTCGAGGACGTGGCCAGAAAACAGCGAGGAACGCATGAAGATCAACATCGTCGGAACTGGACCTGCGGCACTGCAATTGATTCCTGATCGAGATAGTGATGACCAGCAGCATTATCGCCGGGAAGGGTTCGCGACCTGGGGCGAGGCCGTCGCGTTTGGCCAAAAGTGGCTACAAAAACACGGCAAGCCGTTTACGGGATTTTACCGCCAGCCATTTAAGTACAATTGAAATCACAACAATCGGAGACAATTCATGGCTTGTAACAGCGAATATATGAACGCGAGCGGATACGAACAAGAGGTTTCCCGAGTGGCTTGCCTCTTAGACGAACTCGCAGGAAAACCGATTGATCGTAGTTGGTGGAAGGGCTACCATCCTCTCGTGTATTGCAATTCAAATTGCGATATGGGGGATCGAATGGTTCGCCAGTTGTGCGACGCGCTGAAGTCATGCGACGTGACTCAGTACAGTTTGGAAATGCAAATTTGGTGGAGGGATCATCAAGCCGCCGATAAAGCACGGCTTGAACGAGAATTAAGACAGACTACGTCTGATAATGAACGCGAAGCGGCACTCGCAAAACTGACGCATGAAGAACGCCGATTGCTCAATCTGTAGTCATGAACAGAGGACCATCCCGCTTACCGAAGATGTTCGGGAAGTGGGATGGTCCATTCGCTCGCCAGCGGGATCGTCCATTCGCTCCCGTACTGATCGGCTTCAAGATCTTGGTACTCAATCCAGCATCGGCATCGGGGGTGACACGGCGGGCCTTCCGCGAACTTTGCGGGCCAGTCGTCCCGGCGCGTCCCTTCGTTTGGCTCGCAGATGTGGCACACTCGATCGTCGCGTTGTGTCCGCCATCGATCGTTGCCGCCAAGGCCGACTGTCGCATCTCGTGCGGTTTCGGCCCCAGCGTGCCTGGCCCTTGTCACCTCATCAATCGCCACGGTTTCGATACGTTGCGGGCTGAACGTCGCATCGAGCAATACGTTGAATTCACCGCTTGTTATCGCACGCGGGGTTCGCGATGCCTGTTCGTGCTCCGCTTGCGTTACGTCGATTGGCGGGGGTTCTGCTGGGTTTTCAATGCCGACGCGAATCCTTTCTCTCGTGGATGTCGTCCAGTACCGTGCGAAAGCCCTGGCTCGATCTGTTGCCCATCCGTACGCCGCGAGTGCCGCATCGGAAATGCCTTGCCGGACTTCACGCAATGCTTTCTTCTCAGTCTTTCGGTGGCCCCAGCCGTGCAGGTGGCTTGAAGCGGAAAACGTGTCCAGCAGGCTATCTTGGATCGCTTCTGCCGTTTCATCTTCCATTCGTTGCCAGAATTCTTCCGGTACGTGATCCATATCGGGAACGTCGCCCATCAGTTCTTCAATCTCGTGTCGATGTCGCTGAGCAACCGTAGCCAGTGCCGTCGCAATTGCGGCCTCGTGTTCATCTCTGTTCGGTAGTTCCATGTTCGCCTACTTTGCTGAGTTGCTTACCGTCGCAGTTAATTCCGTTTGGTCGCCAGCGTAAACGCTAGGAATTTGTTTTTGGCGTTTTGTTTTCGCAATCGCATGGACGATGATTTCCATTCTCCCGAGTCTTCCCAGTCGCTTGGATTAAACGACGTGTCGTCTTTATCGCTTTGTTTTGCGTGGTGCTCTAAGAAGCTTATTGCCATCTCCCTTACCTCGGGGCTGTTTCGGGTAGGTTTTTTTGGCCGCTTTTGATTGAGGGCTTCCCATAATTGCTCTGATTCATCGCCTGTTGTGTGATATGAAAAACCGTCTTCGCTTCCTCTACGTCTTGAACTTGCCAAAGATCTTGCCGACTCATCAAACCCGCGAAGGCTGTCGTAATCTCGCCCGCTGTTTTGCAATCGGCTCACATCACTTGCGTCATATCCAGTTGCCTCGCGAACTAGCTCATATTCCGCGTTTGCTTGATTGTACTCTTCCATCAACCTTTCATACGAATCGTTCATCGCCCATTGCATTTCTTCGCTATCTTCGTTTTTTGCCGCCGTCGCAGCTTCTTTCGCTCGTGCTTCAGTTTCTTTCTTTTCTTTTGCAGCTTGAACAAAATCGTCATGCGATTCGCGAGGGTTTGTCATTGATGTGATCGTGTCGCCGGGATGATGATTCTTGAACCACCCTTCGCCTTCTTTTGACTTGCCAGATAGCTCAACCGGAGAGAGTCCGACTTGAGGCTCGCTTGACGCAATCTTAATTCGATGATCTGTCTGTCGGACACTTGTTTTTGGATTGACGCTAGTGAGTTTGATTTCGCCGTTTTCCCGAAGAATTCTCTTGCTTCGTCCAGGCTGAGTTTGCCAATGCTCAATCAGTTTTGAGTCTTTCGGGTTAACGTAATGCGTTTCGTCCGACTTGTTTTTTAGCCTCACGTCTCTGTCGTCGTATTCATTCACGCCATTTGCAACGCGAACAGTTTTCCCGTCATGGTGTGAATAAACGTGCCCACCTTCCGTCTGAAATGTTCGTGCTCCTGACTTTGCATACTCTTATTGGCTCATCTGATGAGGCAGGTCTTTCGAAGATCGCTTTGACGGCTTTTTACTTGGGGTTGGCTCCGTCGCAACTTCCTTTCTTGACGGCTGTTCTTTCACACTTTCCGTTAATTCACGCTGACCCGGCAATGCAGTTTGCTTGCTTTCTTTTTGTTCGTCAGAGATTTTCTCTAACGTACTGATGGTTGCTGGCTTTGGCTTGTTCTCGCCTTTCTTGGGCGGGACGTAATTGAAAAGTTGTCGCTGTCCAGATAAGTCTTCGCCTAAAAGGCTTTGCTGCATACCGGGGACTTCGGGTTTCTTTTCAGGCGGGTTTTCGGCAGGCTTCTCAATCTTCGCAGGTTGCAATTGTTGAGTTGGGGCGGTTTCCGTGTTCGCGGGTGTGTGTTCTTCCGTCTCTGGTTTTGGTTTATCGGATGGTTTTCGCTTGTACCAATCAGGTCGCGGCAAATTTCCACGAAGAGATATGCTTCCGCTTTCATCAGATGTGACTGGCTTTGGGTTGTACCAATCGGGCCTCTGTAAATCATGTTGAAGATGTACATTTCCGCGTTCGTCAGAGCTCACGGGTTTTTGCTTGCTTGGCTGACGTTCATCTCGTGCTTTTTGTGCCTCGCCAGCATGATGTGCAGCCTGCTCATGGTGAGCAAGTTTCGCTTCTTTCGACCTCTCCCGACTCGCCAGATAATGAGCATGTGAAGCATCGCTGTGCGATTGAACCTTCTCGTTCCGTGTTTGCCCTTCTCTATTGGCGTGCTGGCTTGCCTGCCTAGCTGCTCTCGTCAATGGGTATTCGTCATGAATTGCGTTGTTGTGCTCCCGATCGTCCTCGTGCGTTTTTTCAAAGTCGGATAAATGCTCAATGCCTCGGCCCGCGAGCGTTGATGGTCCAGCAGTAATCTTACCTTCCCCGTCGATCTTAACGTGAGTTCCGTTGATCGTAACCCAGTGCTCTGATTTGTAATTTGCTCTCTGCATTTGTTGCAGATAAGATTTGATTTGAGATGGATTAATAACTTCGCACGGCTCAAACATTGGGCGTTTGCCGTATACCATTTGACCGATCCTGGGATCGTAACTTACCGTCAAGACTTCCATTATGCTTTTGCTCCTGATTTACGTGCTGCTTGTTTTTCCTTTTTGAGCCTGTCAATGACCCTCTTCAGGTCGCCGACTTTGTATCCATATTCAGTGGCAACTCGAAGTATTTGTTGATCTGAATATTTGCCGCTTATCGCTCTTTTGGCAAGTTTTTCAATCGTCACATGATCCAACCCGACCATTGCAAATCGGCCAAACGCATCCGTTGTTTGCCCTTGATGATATTTCGCCTGAGACATTTCCCATTCTTGGTCCGTGATCTTCGCCGCTTCAATCGCGGCTTTCAACGCTTTCGACTCACTTTCAAAAGGGTTTTTTGTAAACTGTGGCGATTCAGACGATTCGCTTGATTTCTCGGGAGTTCCTTCAGGTTTTGTTGCCTCTTTTACACTTTCGGGAATTGCTCGCCCGCCGCATAGCTTATTGCCTTCACCATTTGGGAGTGGAGGAAGATTGCGAATTGCCCTGAGTTCGTCATAGGTGCAGATTCCAGCATTGACGTTGTTCGTAAACTCTTTCTCATCTTGGTCTTTATCGTCCATGATGGGCGCGTCGATCTCGACCGTGAGATGGTCCCCAAATTCAGGTGCGAGGTGCATGGAATCTGATTCGGCCAGCATATTGCAAAGCGGTTGAATCGCCCCAAGTCTCCACGCAAGCATCGAAGCGTAGTACGCCGCATAAGCTCCTGGCTCTTGAATTCCGACCGCTACAGGAGGAGTGTGATGCAACGCCAAGATTGCAGATTTAACGTCGTCCCAAGCCTCTGTGAAACACATTTCACGGGCATCGGTACTCAATGGCGTGACGGTCGTTCCGGCCTGCGCAACTATCACCTTGCCAACATTGTCAACGCCACCGTATCGCTTCGTTAATTTCATCTGAATCCGGTCCACTTCGTCTTGATCTGGTGACGCATCAGGGGGAAGT
The DNA here is from genome assembly GCA_037142165.1 of Schlesneria sp. Taxonomy (GTDB): domain Bacteria; phylum Planctomycetota; class Planctomycetia; order Planctomycetales; family Planctomycetaceae; genus Schlesneria. The sequence continues at coordinate 8,759 of JBAXBD010000077.1, forward strand.
GTGTAAAGAATTGATCCGTCAACTCCGTTTCGCAGTTGCGCTGCGCGGCATCGATTAACCCCTTGTTCTGTGTCAACCCATTCGGCTCCGGCTGAAATCGGACTTTGCCCATCATCAAACCACCAAGCGTGAGGATATCTAATCACTTGCACTTGGCGTGCGTCAATGATTTTCCCTAGTAGGTTTACCCAAGTTGGAGACCCTTCAGTGAACCCTTGATCGTCCAAGGGAATGTATCGAGATGAATAGCCTGATACCTTCCATCCTCCTAGAGGCATCTCCAGCGTCTTCATGACGGGGGTTGTCATTGCCGTTGGGAGAACATACCTCTGGCACGTCGTACCAGCGATGCTAGGCACGTTCCACACCAGGCAGCTTCCCGTCAATCGCAATTGAATTGCTTGCTTGAAGCGAAACATTCCTCCCGACTCATATGGATTCGGGGTTTTCATCAACTGAAATAAAGGGTGATACCCAGGGACTTCCTGAACGTCGGAGTCTTTTGTTCCGTAAACCGCTTTGTACCGTTCGATTGATTTGAATCGAGACTTTAGGGCTTTTCTCCTCGACCCCGACTCATTGTCCTGGTCGATATAAATCTTCACGTCAGCCGCTGCGCATTGATCGGCGATTGCCGAAATTACGACGTGATTGAACCCTGTGTAGTGATTGACTTCCTCGCGATGGTCCGTCGCCCACGAACCCGCCAATGCTCCGCCAAGCATTTGCCGCATTCCAACGGCCATTTGATTTTTTATGACCGCATTAGACGAAACCTGCCGTGGCTTCAAAAAGTCAAACCATCCCATGTTATATCCCTATGAAAACAGTACGCCTACCGTCCGGTGGCAATGGCATTACGATCAAATCTGAATCGTCATCTTCCAGCATTGATTGATATTTGCTTTGCGGCTTAGGATCTTCGTCGTCTTCGCCAAGCCCGATCACGATCTGTTGCTTTGCCGACAATTCCGCTGCCGCGTCAGCACAAGCATCGCATTGATCGTCCGCGTATCCCTTTGTCGGAAATGCGTCAAGCTCCTGCGTTAGTGCTGCGTTCCAAGGCGCCCGAAGCATTCGAACATTTCCCGCGTTCAACTGTGACGCAAACCCGCTTCCTCGTGTTTCCTTGTCGCCTCGAACTGACAGCAACTTCACGTTGTGCCCCGCCAGCATCCTTACCAGCCTCTGGCCGTCTGACTTTCCTGCGGCCCCAGGATCTTGCGGCAATCTGATCGTGCAACGTCCATCAGCTTTTGCGCAATTCAATATCTGGTTATCTCGGTTGCTTGATTCCCATTGTCCTCGAACAACGTCCGCGATGTACAAAAACCCATGGTTGTCTTTTCCAATCTTCGCTCCAACCGTCCAGTCGCCAGCTCCTTCCGTCGCCGCTAAGTCCCATGCACGGCAATACCTCAGACCTGCGGGAAGAGTGTCAACGATTTGAATTTTTCCAACCTTGTAGAACATCCCCGCTTGTGCCTTGACGTTCCAGTTTCCTTCCAGTAGCCGTTTTCTTTCCACGTCCGGCAACGCCAGCAAGTTGCCCCTGTAGTTCGGGTCAAGTTTTGCCATTGTCGGATTGTCTTCAAGTTTCGCGGGAATGAACGTGAGCGATTTGGGGGTTATGTCTTTCATCCCATCAAACTTGATAATCAATTCGTCTGCTGAATCAGCCCAATGAAGTTCGTTGTTCACACGGACGAACCACCGAATGACGCCAGATCGTTTTGGAATTGCAATCCCGCTCATTGGGTCAATCCACCAATCAATCAGCCGTCGCACCCACCCTCCAGTTGGATCGTCTGCGGGAACTGGATTAGTTGTCGCTCGAATGTATGGCCTGATCCCGCATGTGGAACGGTTTCGAGACATTAAATACCAGAACTGCGACTCCTCAAAGTGCGTCAGTTCGTCAAACGCAAGATATGCAATGGCTGATCCCTGCCATGATCGTGCATCGCTTGCGTGCTGTAAGTGGCGGAACAAAATCTTCGCACCCGAGTCAAAATGCCATTCTAAATCGCCAGTTTTGGGACTCTTGTTTGTCAATAACGGATAGATGTTAAGCGACTCGTCCCACAGCCCCCCGGCATTTGTGATCTGTGGAGATGTTCGGCGAAAAATGACAGCGTGATATTTGGGGTTGTCGATGTTTCTCGCACCGTCAACCAGCAATGCCCACGATTTACCTCCGCCTGCTTGGCCGCCATAAATGGCGATATCTGCCCGCGAGGACAGGAACTTGGTTTGCGGACCTTTATGGGGTTCAATCGTTTTCGCTGACATTGATTTCAACGCTTTCCCTGCCGTTTGATGGCAACACTAAAACGCGTCGATTGTCGATGTTGATTTGCGTTTTGTTCTTGCCTTGGTCTTCGGCGTGATGTTGTCGAGTCATGTTTTGAGATTCCATGCTGAGCAGAATTGCAGCAGCCCGAATTGCGTTACTGTCTGCAATTGATTCCACATCCTGAAGTCCGGTTGACGTAGCAACGGCAACTGTGGTTTTCTTGGCGACTTCTACCATTCTCTGAATCAGAATTTCTTTCGTTTCGTCGTCAACCTTCCATCCTCGCTTGATCGCCATGTTGATCATGCGAAGATCTTTCGCCATTTGGCGATTGTCTTCTAGGAACGGTTCGATTTCTTTTTCGCTCACGATTAAGTCGTCCTCCTTGTCACGTCCCCTGTCACTGACAACACGCCGTTGATTGGCGTACTGACTCCAGATGATAACACTTTTTGACAATCCCACAAATAGTCAAATAGCGGAATTGTTGCGGTTGTTGCCGCCGATAGTGTCAAATTGACTGCACCTGTCGTTGCGTTTGTCACGGAAAGCTGTGCCGTTCCGATTACGGTTGAGCTTCCATTGAGAATCACCAATCCGCCAGATTCGCTTACCTGAAGAACTGCTTCGGAATCCAAATCGCTGACAGATTTCTTGGCTGTAAACACCAACCCCGTCCTGCCAGCAAGATTTCCCATGATTGGCAACGCAACCGTAAGAGTGTCTCCGCGAACTGCCGTGATTTGAGCCGCAAGAATCGAAGCCTGAGCCACCGCCGAAGGAATCGTGACGTAGTTGACAATCGTTCCCGAGACCGTCGCATTGACTGTATTGTCAGTGTTGACTTTGAGTTTGTTGGTCGCACCATCGACATACAGTATATTCGCAACCGCTGTTGCAACAGCATTCACGTCAACAGTCGCCGTGGCGTTTACGCTGTTGTCGGTATTGACGTTGAGTTTGTTGGTTGACCCATTGACAAGCAACAGCGTTGCAGGATCTTGCCCAGCAGAGTATCCGCCAACCGTGGGAGTAAACGCAAACGCCGTGAGGGTTCTGGTTGCCGCTGACCACACGTCAGCTGTGGACGGAGGTGTCGTATACCCGCTTGTTGCCAGCCTGCTGGATACGGTTGCGTCAAGATTCGCCAGCTTAGTCGAGTTTGTGTCCATTTCCGTTCTGATGGCGGTGACTGTCGGCGGTGTCGTTGTGTTGATGGTCCCGGTAATTGGTATCGTCGCGACCTGTGCAGCCGTTGGGAATGCGGCTGTTGCCGTAACTCTGGTGAGCAGCGTTGTCGTCCCCGAGGTGTCTCCGCCTGCATACGTTGATAGCCCGCTTTGAATTTTTGTGACTGCTGCGGCACTGACAGACGCCGAGGTGATCCAGTCCGTCGGAGCTGATGGTAGGACAATTGCGGACGTGACGCTGCCGACCGATCCGGTAACAGACCCGACCGACCCAGAAATGTTTCCAGTGATGTTTGCCGTCTGATTTCCAAGTCCAGTTGTCGGCGTCAGTGCGTATCCAGTTTTGTCGTTGTTTGATGTTACAGTCACTCCACCGGTTACACTTCCCACGGATCCCGTCACAGACCCCACAGACCCGCTCAGATTTCCGGTGATGTTACCAGTGATTCCCACAGTCCACGCCGTAACGCTCGCAAGCCCATCCGAAGCCAGCTTGAAACCCGTCTTCGGGACTCCCGACAGATTCGCCCCAAGCAATCCCAAGTTAGTTGAGAGGTAAGCATAAGCATCGCCTGTCTGGTTTGTTCCGGTCGTAATGGTCCCGCTCGTTGGAATCGTCGCGGCCTGAGCATTGGTGATTGCGCCTGTCGCCGGAACAATTCCGCTTGCCGACGTGATGTTGGTTGTGCTCGCAATCGTCGCCGGAAATGTCACGGCTGCGGCTGCGTTCGCCGTCTGTCCTGCGATCAGCTTCAAATCAACCGGTACAGCTCGGCAATCAACTCGCTGGGCAACAGCCATCATATTTGTGGCTCCGTACAAATAAATTGATACCATCGACGCAGTTGCAGCCACCGCGTTCGGCACGTCCAAGCGATAGACACCTTTCATGTTCGTGGCGTCAATTTCGACGAACCCACCGGACGACCACGCGCCTGTTGCCGTCTGCGTCGCCAGCGTGATTGCCGTGACTGACCCCGTCGCCCCGATTCGGTAATACGCTTTCAACCCGCTCGAATTGTAAACCAGGCCAGATAATCCGGCTCCAGTTGTTGATGACGAATCGTAAATCATTACGTCGATTGACTGCGATGTTAGCCCGGCATAAATGAACTCGCTCATGCTGAAAAACCCCCGGTCATGCCACGCTGAAACATAACGCCACCACCGCCACCCGTTTCCGTTTCGAATTTCGGAACGATCATATAAACCGAGGTGAGAGAATCCGTGAATGAAACACTGCTCGGCGATGTCGTGGCGTACATGCCACCACAATACGCCTCGCGAAACGCCTGCGAAGAAAACACCGGGATAACCCACGTCGTAAAGTTGTTTGCCGTTGTTAAATTTATCATAAATCGATATGTTGTGTTTGCAACCACGCTCAACGATGCTGATAATGGAACCCAAATCGGAAGCACCCCGCCTGTTGACGCCGTCATCTTGTCTACAGAAAATGTTGGTGAAGTGCCGACAAGCGTTGACGCACCAGAAAATACTGAGAGCGTGAAATCAGATCCAGCAGCGACACGAGCGTAAAGGTAAACTCCGTTGCATACCCTGGAGACAGTGCTCGTATAAGCATTACCTGCATAATAATTCCCTGCCACTGGAGCATACGATCCCAATGATGACGGGCAAACAAAGCTTGTTCCGATCGTGCCGTCGGCGTACAGCGGTGCGATTGCCGGCATCCCGGCAGTGACAACAGACCACGTTCCTGCCGATTGCTGAATCGCGTACGGTGATCCAATAGATCCTCCAGCATTGGTAATGCGGGTTGCGATTGTTGCGGTTGACCCCGCTGCTGCGGATGCGGAGTTTATCACTATCGCAATTTGATCTCCTGGCGTTCCAGAATACGCAGTCCCAAACGTCACCGTATTAACGCCCACAGCAGGAATTACCGTCCCTGTTGCTGTTCCGCCTCCGTATACAGTTCCACTGGGCGTACTTCGGCTTGTAACGCCCTGCAAACTGACGGTGTATGTCGGAGGAGATGTAATTGCGGTGGCGTTAAAAATCACGCCAGTGATTGCACCGTGGCC
>JBAXBD010000078.1:0-14264 GCA_037142165.1 Schlesneria sp.
TCTTTGGGGGCATTCGACGTCAGAAATCGCGAGGCCAGTGCGGCCACCGCCGCAGCAGCAACCTGTTTATCTTCGGAACCGGCAATCCTCTCTAAGAGCTTCGTTCGGGACAACTCGCCCGGCAAAACGTCGTTTGTCTCGGCCAGCCGCAGCAACAGTCGATCGGCGGCAGGGTGCCCTATCGTGAATTTCACGAACTTTATCAAGCGGTGATTTCGATCCGCCGCCGTCAGGATGGCATCAAGTTCCCTGCCAAACACTTTGACGATTTCCGCTCGCTCGCTGGAGTTGGCAGCATCATAGATCCCGAACAATTGCGATCGAAGACTTTGTTCGAGTGAAACAAAATGATCAGGTCCCCTGGCAACCATTTCTTCTGGGATTTGCATCGCAAGAGCGAGCCGAAAGAGCTGCGAGACAGCACCGGCCCGATCGCCAGTCTCGTTGAGCGCTGATGCAAGCAGTTGCGTCACCTCGATCTTCTGTCGAGGATCTTCGGAAAGTGACTGTAACTCGGCTGAAGACTGCAACAATTGACGCGGATCGTTTCGAGAGCGATCGAGCATCGCTTCGACCAGAATCTGTTTCACACGTAGTTGAGGCTGTTGCTTCAATGACCGACGTAGATCGTCGATCGCATCGACCTCTTTCCCGCGATGCAGCCTCAATTCTCCTCGCAAGGCCAGCGCTTCTGCATTTGCGGCGTCGGCCGCTAACTGACGATCAATCTGCTGCTAGATTTCGCCCAGTGGACGAAAACCAACGACGTCATGAATTCCACAAGAAACGAGAGCTCCTTCTCCGACAGCCAGATTCCCTGGGATACGATTTCCAGGAAGCTTTGAGCGTCCAAGAATCTGGGCGGTTGTCAAATCGAAGGTCGCGATGTGGCCGGTTGATAACGGAATCAGATATTGCGAACCGATACGAACACCCCGTCCACTTGGTTCGGGAATTTCCATCGGTTGATTCCATACTTCGGACCCGTCCGCCAACGAATAGGCCACGACTTGAGAGCGTCCAACGACAATGACCTGATCACCATTCACACACGCGACATACAGCCCCTGTTGTCGCTGCCGCTTCCAGACCTTGGTGCCATCAACAAGATTCAAGCAGTGGATTTCGTTGGAATCACGGGGTGTTAACACAACGTGACTGCCTGCCAGAACAGGACCACTATCAATCCAGCGCCCCATTTCAACGTCACCGATGATCTCGCCGCTCCCCTGCGAGCTTTTCCGCGACGGAGAATCGTACGAATAACCCCATTTCAATTGTCGCTGGACGATATCAAAAGCCACCACCGAACCGTATGCGGTGGGACAGATTATCAGTCCATCTGATATGGCAGGAACCAGACCCGCCTCCCGGAAAGGAGGTTCGGTCACAAGTCGGTCCGTGGTAATTAACGCCTGCGACCATTCGAGCCTTGCGGTTTTTTCTTCAGACGTAATACAAACCAGCCGCATCTCATTCTTTGATATGACAAGGCAATATAACCGACCTCCAAATGGAAGCGGCGGACCTACAAAGAAGAACCCGGAAAATTCGAGAGGTGGAGTCCCATTCTGTCCGCCAATCTCCCAGACGAGCCGTCCCCCTTTCAGGTCATAGGCGACCAGCTTGTTCACGGGATCGGAAAGCGTCTGTGCCCCAAATTGCTGGCGACTGCGAGGAAGAAACACACTGTACTGTGAGTCCGATTCTTCAATCGCGTAAAGGTTCTTACCGTCACTGGTCAGCGAACCAGAAAGCTGATCGCGAAACAGTTTGCGGCGAAGATAACCTCGAAACGTTACTGGCGATGAAGAAGAAATCATGTCGGAACTGGCTAAAGGGCTTTGAAAAATCCACCCAAGCATTCCGTCAGTCGTTGCCGAACGCCATAACAAACGACCTGTTTTCAGGCTGACTGCCGTGACATCATTCAACGTTCGATAGACAACGACATCACCCACGATGACCGGGATCGACGCCGGTTGAGTCAGCCGGTTATTGTCTCGCATCATTTTTTCGAGTTGGTTGGTCAACTGGTCGAATCCCTCGATCCGCTGCTGATTCACCACATCGTCCGAGACAAACCTCAAATACTGTCGCGAAGAAATCGCCCATAACCCGCCCCCAACCGGGGAAGTCGGACTGGCCGATTCATTCCCGGTCAATCCGCCGCGAGGCATTTCCCAATCATCCACGGTTCGGGCATTCGATCGCAAAACGGGACCGAAATGAGTCGCAAGCCACTCAGGAGCCTCCTCCAGATTTTTAAACGGAGTGATTGCACGCCCACCGACCTGCCACGCGACATCCCCCTTCAGTTCATTCAAAGCCGCGATCGCCAATAAACTTCGGTCATTCTCCCCAGCCAGATACCACGCAAACGCAGACCGCAGTAGCAACGAGGCCTTGAGAGGCCCCGTTGATTTTGGGTGGCGCAACATTGTTTCACACAGCAATCCCGCTTCGATCAGACGGTCATGGTCGAAGGCCATGCCTGTCAGCAACTGTAAAGCCTCAAACCCCGCCGATGTCGTTTGATAGCTGGAGGCGACGTCATACAGCTTTTCTACGTCATTGGTGAGCTGAGCCTCCTTTAAAAGATCGCGAGCGATGCTCCCCACCTGCAGCTCATATGCGTTCTGCCCCTGTGCCGGGAGGTCGGCCAGCATCTGCAGGGCCTGAGCTCGGACTCCGACAGGTTTTTTGAACCGGAAATCCTTTTCCAGAAAATAGTCTTCGGGATGATCCAGGACCGTCTGTAATCGCATCACCGCAGGAGCGTATTGCTTCTGTTCGATGAAGGCTTGAGCCTCTTCGATCGCCTGCAGCAGACTGCGATCGATTTCGGCGGTGACTCGGTTGTCGACGGGAAACAACAGTCTCTGGCGGCCACCTTGTGCGCTCGACGATCCGCCGAGACAGACAATTCCCAAGATCACAAGCCCGATCCAAACCACAAACCGCATCTTCGTTCTCCTCGAACGATTGCCGCATCCAATGACTGCCGACTCCAGTCAAAAGCGTAAGAACCCGAAGCTTCACGCAGACTGGTTTCCCTCAATCCATCAGGGACAGTACTTCATGCGATGGTCTCAATCCCTCTGCCAAATCATAGTCGATTGATCGATTGATTGCTGCATAAGACCATTTCACCCAAAACAAAACACCACCTGCAATCTATGAAAACTCGTACGGGTACATATTCAGTCTAAGGGGATCACACAATCCGACTCGATTAAACGGCTTGATTGCCGCACTGATTCTGGCCGTAAATTCGGCCGACGAGACTGCTGGATCTCCAATATCCTTTACCGCCTGATTCAAAGCGGCTCGCAGTTCTGGTCGATCGGAATTGAGGAATGCGGCTCCTTTCGCAACCCGACCCGCTCGACGTTCTTCTTCAGAAAAGATCGACGTGGCAAAGTAAAACATCGACATCGCAATCATCCGCTCAAATTGCCTGAACCCGGCAAAACTGCCGCTGACGACGAGGTCAATAAATTCGACTTCCTTCTGAATCAGAACATCGTATTTCCGAAGTTCGCTTTCCAGTTCAGGTCGGCCCCAGCATCGTTCGAACATGTCCATCAAACGTTCGATCCCGATCAGGGTAAAGGTATTCCCGGTGCTGTGCAGCGGATCATGAAACGCGGCGGTGTTGGGAAGCATCACCCAGTTCGGTCCCGCCGACCGACTTAGGCGGCGCTGCATCCGCCCGGTCTGCCTCCAAGGAACGATCGGTTTGGCCCGTTCGAACTGTTCCGCCACGGCTGGCAAACGAGCCATCATCGCGGCCCATTCGGTTTCAGGACTGCCGCTTGTTTCGCGAGGGAACCGGTCTGGATCGAGAGCAAACCCCGCACTGGTGACGCCGTTATCGAACGGTAACACCCACATCCAACCACCATCGAAAACATGGTGCAGGGCGGCATCGTCACACGGGTAAGGATGCCCCGAGAGATCGCCTCCTCGATCAGCATAGAGATCACCCCAGCGAGCGACATCCGTGAAATGTGAAAACAGTCCGCGCGATCGTGTCTTCATGTCATCGGGATGCGGTTCGATCCCAAGCATTTTTGCTAAAAAGCCCCCTTCTCCGGAGGCATCAATCAAAAAATCCGCTCGGATATCGATTGGCTCTTGCAGGGATTCAGACTTCCCCTGTAACTCCCACCCGTCGCCTTGCGGGATCACTTCGTCAATCGAAGTCTGATCGAAGTAAGGAATCCCTATTCGAACCGCTTCGGCAGCCAGAAAGCCATCAAAGTCGGACCGCAGCCAGTGAGTATCAGCATCTTCATCAGTGAGACTCGCCGCGACGAGCAATTCATTCGCTCGATCCGCACGAGGTTGAAAGTCTTGACCGAATTCATGATGAAAATAACTGAATCCACGTTTCAGTCCGCAAACAATCTCGGGACAGGTTCGCTTCCAACTCGCATAATTGGCCAGCACAGCGATCCGGGGCAAATCGTAACGATTTGCCAGCCCTTCCAGGATCAGGTTTGCCACGGGAGTCGATGATTCCCCCACAGCAAAGCGGGGATGCGAACCGCGATCAACTAACACAGGTCGCAGGCCCATGCGTTGCAGTAGCATGGCGATCAGGCTACCACTAAAGCCCGCTCCAACAACAGCAATATCAGCATCGATTTCGAACACAGGTTTTCCATCATCAGCATCGATCACGTAAACGAGCCACAAACGTATATCGACCCAACCCGATTCGCAAATGCAAACTCTACGTTTCTTCGAAGCCTCACGAATGCCCACTCAACAATCTTGAAACGCAAATATTTTCCGATTCCGACTCTTCTCTTCAATCTTTAAATCCAATGGGATGTCGTCGTCGTGGACAACACTTCTCAAAAACAATCGATTGCGAGGTGGTTCCGTCAGTCGTACACCGGGCGGATCATCATTGCGAGTGGTCTCATCGCCGTTATTCAGTTGGTCGTATTCTGGTTGAACTTCGTGCTTCCCATTCAGAGGGAGCATTGGCTAGCCGGCAAGGTGGAAGCTCTAGGCGGACGAGTTGAGTGGCAACGTCGTGGGCCACGCTGGATCTATCGGATTCCCTACGGTGACAACCTGCCACGCATTACCGGAATCATACTTGGAGGGGACGAAGTTGCCGCGAAAGTGTCTGAGCCCGTTTCTGCCGAAGTCATTTCAGAAGTTGCAGCGTTAAATTGGCTCGAATTTCTTTACCTCACCGGCCCACTGGTTACCGATCAACAGATCGCCCAACTCAAGGGATTAAAACGAACTCTCGACGACATTCCACAAAATCTTGATCTTCACGAGACTCAACTGACCGACCACGGGTTAGAATATTTGAAAGGACTGACGAACCTGGGTAGCCTCAACCTCAGCAGTACCCAAATCGGTGATGCTGGACTTTATCATTTGACAGGACTTTCATCACTGACTGATCTCACCCTCTTCAACACAAAAGTTACCGATGAGGGGCTTAAGCATCTTGCTGGAATGATGAATCTCGAAAAGATTGATCTCGACGACACTCAAACCACTCCAGAAGGTCGAGCACTGCTTCGCCAGTCATTGCCAAATTGTCAGGTAACGCCGGAACCCTGACTGTTTCATTTCCGTATCCCGAAAGAATCGTAATGCAGTACTCCCAAATTGTTCAGCGGGTTCTTGAGTTGGCGCGACAGGCCAGCGAAGCACCAGATAGCGCAACGCGGCAATCGATCGAACAGGATCTGCGGGCATTTCTAAAACCTCTTAAAGCGGCCGAGATTTACATGCTTGCCACACTCATGTATCTCGGTCTCGAAGGGGGCAGTGTCGCCGGACTGATGGACCGCTACCAGCAAATGAGCGATACGTTCGGGACTCCTGAACGTGCGATCAATCAGATGTTCACAAAGCGCGGCCTGCATAAACACCTGAGAAATAGTTTGGAGATTCTGGCGAATGCCGGGGTTGAAGTTGACACATTACTGACGACACACATTGACTCTCCACTGGCACTCCTGAACAGTAGCGATGATGTGGAACTGAGCCTCGGCCCGTGGTGTTGCGATCAGTGCGGTCAGATCATTGCGAAGCCCGAGCACGGATTGTTGCAATGGCTTACTCGCGAGAAAGATGGCCAGTCTGCGGGACGGGATTTGCGAATTGTCCATGTCAATCACGCGAGTCCGCTCGGCCTGCCGGACGGTTGCGGACCGAACCCAAGCGTTGAATTCGCCAGGGACGGATCGGGACTTTCAGATGTCCCTTTACATTGGATGCTGGAACCCGATGGATTGGTACGGTTACTCGCATTCGTTGAAGAGGGTGAATTCCCGGCGAACGAGGTGAACCGGATCATTATGCGATTGCTCGTCCCCGGCTATGAAAAAGCAAGACCCTATTTTCAAAAAGCGATTGATGCCGGGATTGTCGACGCAGAACTTCCGAATGATTACTTTTATCAGTCGCAACTCGGAGACATCGTGGCGAATATTCCAAAGCTTGAGAAATAATTACGGTGTGCGATGGGACGACAACTTCCAATTGTGGCGACGTGGCACGACGAAGTTCAGCTTCTGCGGTTCATTCAAACGCTCTCACCAATTCTGCCGTTTGTCTCGCACGCCTCTCAAATCGACGATCTCTGGCTTCCCGATTGGGAACAACATGAGATTCCAGGACAGCAATACAGTATTTGGCTGAAGGCATTTCCGTGGACTCCTGAATATCGCCAAACTGGAGGTCCGAGGTGTCCGACAGCCAGCCTTGGCTTGTGGTACATTGCCAATTCAAATGACGCCCCTGTGATCGAAATAACCCGTCGATTTGCAGGAACGGAGTCGGGTGGGCGCATCTACTGGGCACATTCGTTTTGCGCTCCTCAGGGATTGGCCTACGACAAGGAAGCATTTAAAAAAATCGTCACGCGAATCTGGTCATGGATTCGTCGAAATGCCCGTCGTAAACGAGATGTCGAGCACGTGTCTGATTCCTACTTTTTTCCCGAAGCATGGATCAATAGTTCCAAGCAAGCGAATTAGTCAAGTAACAAAAAAAGGCCGAAACGTAAACGCGTTTTATGGTCAACTTGTATCATCAGGAGCGTGTGGCAAGTGCGTTCTGAATCCAGTTTGCGACCACGTCACGAACGGAGAACGGAAGACTGAAATGGTCGTCCTGTGGGAATTCTTGAGTTTCGATCGTGGCTCCTAATGCTTTGACCGACTTTGCGTATGTGTGCTGCCATGGGACGGGAATCACTGTACCACCCTGGAATGAGTCGACACACATTAACAGTGGACACCGGGGTTTGACCCGACCTGCCGAACCTTTTTTGATCGCAGCCTTCCACGCGTCGAAGTTTTCGGGGGGCGATTTTAAGATCGCCCCTTTCAATCGAAAGGATCGAGCGATCATGTCGTTCAGGTGATGGACGGGCTGCACTTTCCACGAGTCCTGCATCAGTTGCATCCCCAGCGGAGTGAAGACATCTGCCGCATTCAATTGGGGGAACGCTGCGGCATAGCCCCACAGTGTCATCAACAGATGCGAGTCCGGTGCCGTTTTGGCATCTGCCAGCGCAGCTCCGATTCCTGTGGGATTTTCAATCCCGACGTAAGCCACTCCGGGAGACAACAGAACGCTTCCCTTCAGGTCGAGAACACCAAAATCGTCATCACCGAGTTCTGCCACGGAGGCCGCTGTTCCCCCGCCTTGCGACCAGCCATAAGCGAGCAGTTGAGTTCCCGCTCCCGACTTTAACTCCCTCGCCGCATGAGCGATAAAGACCGCATCGCGAGCATTCGTCGGGCTCACCATGTACTGATGAACTTCCGAGTTCCCCAATCCCTGGTAATCTGTTGCACAGACGACGTAGCCGGCATCAATGAAACCCTGAACGCCGGGAACGCCATAATCGATCTGTTGTGTGGCTCCGGGGCTGAAGTAGACCGTCAACTCACGAGCCGGATCGGGCTGGGCTGACGGACAGGCCGCATCCCCCAGTCCCGTTGTTCCGTGGCACCACGTCACAATCGGGCGATCTTTACCAGGCGTTGCTGGTGTAATCACGATCCCCGTCACTTCATGAGCGATGTCATTGATATCCTTCGACATGTAGCGAACCCGCCAGGCCACAGCTCCGTTCAATCGGGTTTCAATCGGCTTGGCGTGAAGCAACTTGCCCGCTGATTTCGCTTGATTGGGAACCTGGCTGGCCAGGGATTGACCGAGCAGACCGAGGCTTGAACCTAAAACGACTGCGTGAAAAGTTCGTCTTTGCATCGCGAGCGGCTCTCATAAACGGAATTGTAAAGGAATGAATGATCGAGTGACTAAGGAGAATCGTCGAGTCAACCCGTCGATTGTCCGCGCGTCCCTCTCGTGACAAAAGCCTACCGTCCGAACGATTCTTTTTCGCTGATAAATTTGCATCAGGACAAAAAAGTCGTGTATTCCACGTTTTCAATCGGCGACCAGGACAACATTCTGACGCATCGATACGACGACCGGTCAGATTATTTCGCTGGTGGCCGGGACGCACTCCACAACTTTGCAGTTCCCGGCGTTTTCTGACGCCTTACGTCATTGATCCTGAGGGGAATAAGTTCGGTCTGTTCCGGCCCGATGCTTTGGCAAAGTCATCACCGTAAAATAGCAGACGCGCGCTTGTGGTCGGAACCGGTCCGATGCTGCCAACGTTCGAAACATTACAGAAATCTCAGAATCTGAGCATGCAATTTCGACAACTCGGACACTTCTTCAAGCTTGCTGCGACGACAGCCTAACGTTTTTAGTTTAACCTGTTTCCAGGTTCGACGACGACGTTTATTTCGACAACACGGGACAAAAGCGGGGTGTTGCGCGAGTCAGGCGAAGCTCGCCTTGAAGTACGTCACGAAACGCCTACGCTCTACCGTAATAAACATTCCTATCACCGCCGATCTGTACCTCGGTTTTGAATCAGAACCGCGGGTCCAGGTGTCGGCGTCGATCGTATTCATTGAAAAAGCAGGACGACCAATATGGTCATGACTTCAGCGCAGTTTCTTCAAAGCACACTTGATTCCCTGACGGCTCACATCGCGATTCTGGACGAAGCGGGAGGAATCGTCGAGGTGAACGATGCGTGGCGACGCTTTGCTCAAAGCAATTCGCAATGCTCCACTGGTCTGGATGTCGGGGCCAACTACTTGAGTGTTTGTGAACGGAGTCGGGGCAAAAACTCTGAGGAGGCAGCGGCTGTTGCGGGCGGGATCCGATCTGTGATGGCGGGTAAGACCGATGAGTTCCGCCTCGAATATCCATGCCACAGCCCGAAGGAACAGAGATGGTTCATTGTTCGAGTGACCGGTTTTGGAGTGAACGGCGATCGACGGGTTGTCGTTGTGCACGAAAATATTACGGAACGCCGTAAAGCGGAAGAAAACCTGAAGGTGAGCGACCTGGCTCTGAAGTCCATTTCTCAAGGGGTGATTATCACTGATGCGAACAGGCTGATTCTGTCGTCGAATGCGGCGTTCTCGGCAATCACCGGTTATAGCATTCCGGAAATCCTCGGCCGGAATTGCAAATTTCTGCAAGGCCCGCTCACCGATCCGCAAACGGTTGAAGCGATCAGGACGGCACTCAAAAACGCGACTCATTTTTCCGGCGAGATTCTCAATTACCGCAAGGACGGAAACACGTTCTGGAACGAGCTGACGATCTCTCCGCTGTGGAACGAACAAGGGAAATTGAGTCACTTCGTCGGAGTGACTTGCGATATCACCGATCGCAAGTGGGCCGAGCAAGTCGTCAGACAGGCTCAGGCAACAGCGGAAGCATCAAGCCGGGCGAAAAGCGAGTTTCTCGCGAATATGAGCCACGAAATTCGGACACCGATGAACGGCATCATCGGAATGACCGAATTGACGCTCGATACGGAACTGACGGCAATTCAACGGGAATACCTGGAAGCCGTAAAGGTTTCAGCAGACACGTTATTAACGGTGATTAACGACATTCTCGATTTTTCCAAGATCGAAGCAGGGAAGCTCGATCTCGACCCGGTCGAATTCGACTTGCGTGAAACGCTTGATAACACGCTGAAACCCCTGGCGATGCGCGCTCACCAGAAAGGTCTGGAACTCACCTGCGACATTGCCAGTGAGATCCCTGACATTCTGATAGCAGACTCGGTCAGACTTCGTCAAATCTGGGTGAATCTGGTCGGTAACGCCTTAAAGTTTACGGCCACCGGGGAAATTGGAATTGAAGCGACGGTCGAATCAATCAATCACAACAACGCCGTACTGCACTTCAAAGTCACCGATACCGGGATTGGAATTCCCAAAGAGAAACTTGCGACGATTTTCGAACAATTCTCGCAGGCGGATGGCTCGACGACCCGTCGGTACGGTGGAACGGGATTGGGACTGACGATCTCGGCTCAACTCGTCAAGCTGATGGGTGGGCGGATCTGGGTCGAGAGCGAAGTCGGACGTGGAAGTACGTTCCACTTTACCATCAGTCTTGGTGTTTCCTCAGTCCAGCCAAAACAGCACGGGCGATTGTACATTGACCAATTGAAAGACTTATCCGTGCTGGTCGTTGACGACAACGCCACGAATCGACGGATTCTTGACGATATGCTGAAGAAGTGGGGCATGAAACCGACACTGGCGCTCAGCGGACCGATGGCACTGGCCACCCTTCGTCAAACTGCAGCAACAAAGTCGTATTTCCAATTGATTATCGTCGATTGCGTGATGCCGGGGATGGACGGCTTTTCCCTGATTGAACAGATCCATCGAGACGATTCGTATTCAAAGCCGGTCGTAATGATGCTGACCTCAGACAAACTGACTGGCGACACTGCTCGCTGTCGCGATTTAGGAATTGCCTGCCACCTGGTCAAACCGGTAATGCAAGCCAAGCTTTTGAATTCGATCCTTAATGCTCTGGGTGTCGCTCGTTTGAATGAGAATCGGACCAGGGCAATTTCACCAATCGTATCGGACCCCGTTTCAGACGATATGAAAAAACTTCATATCCTGCTCGCAGAAGATAATGTGGTCAACCAGAAAGTGGCAGTTCGAATACTCGAGCGACAAGGTCACAAGGTTGAAGTGGCCGAGAACGGAAAAGAGACGCTGAAACTTCTCGAATCGAGAACATTCGATGTTGTCCTGATGGACGTCCAGATGCCCGACATGAACGGCTTTGAAACGACCGCCTGCATTCGATCCCTTGAAAAGAAGACGGGGGCGCATTTGCCAATCATCGCCATGACCGCGAATGCGATGAAGGGGGATCGGGAACGCTGCCTGTCCGAAGGAATGGACGGTTATGTTTCCAAGCCAATTAAGATCCCGGAACTCCTGGAGGCTTTAAAGGCGGTCACCTCACCACCGCCGAGTCTGGAAGTCAACGTTACAATCGTCGATCCCAAGACATTTTCATTCAACGTGGACGAGGTGCTGGCAAGCGTCGATCATGATTTTGAGGAACTGAAGGAATTAGTAAGACTGTTCGTATCAGTGATGCCCGGCTCTCTTAATGCGGTCCAGGAAGCGATTACGAAAAAAGATGCTCGAGCGTTAAACCGGTCGAGTCACGATATTAAGGGAACTCTGGTCAATTTTTACGCTCCCGCCGCCGTCAATGCGGCATTCGCACTCGAAAAGATGGGCTACGACGGACAACTGGTCGATGCAGAAGTGACGTTTACTGCTCTTGAAGCTGCCGTAAAACAACTGGAAGCCGAGTTAGTTTCATTCGTGAATCAACCGAAGATCAAGACGAAATCGGCAGGTGGAAATGAAGATTTGTGACGAATGACGGTATGGCCTCCAGGGACACGCTTATTCACACGAGCCGAGACGTGAAAAGCAAATCGTTATGTCCCGAGTCAAATACCGGACCGACGCTGGCAGCGTCGAAACCGTAGCTGACGCTGCCAGCGTCGAAGAGAATACCATCTTGATTTCCCCCTTGGAGAACCCGAATGTTTACGCGAATTTCTGAGCGATACCGGAATTGTACTGCGGTCGTGATCGGAGCGGGTGGAATCGGTGGCGCAATCGTCCGAATGCTGGCTGGCAACGTGTCGAATCTGGTTATCGCCGATCAGAACCAGACGCTGCTTGACGCGCTCCCTGAAACCAGTGGATCAACGACGCTGTGGAAACGAAAACTCGATGTCCGTGATAAATCCGCCGTATGTGAACTTTTCACAGAAATTGAGACCACAGTGGGCGTACTGGATTATCTGTTTTATGCAGCAGGCATTCTCAATATTGAGCCTCTCGCCGAAACAACGCCTGACCTTTGGAACCGGGCGATGGATATCAATTTGAATGGAGCCTTCTACTGTGTTCAGGCGGCGACGGTACAAATGCAATCGCAGCAACGCGGCAGTATTGTCGTATTGGGATCCATTGCCGGAACAAAGGCTCGATCAGGTTCAAGGGTTAATCCTGTCTACAACACCACTAAGGCAGGATTGGCAGCATTTGTGAATGCCGCGGCGATGCAGCTTCGCAGTCATCATGTGCGAATCAACTGTATCTCACCAGGTCCGACCGAAACGGTCATGATGGATCTCCAGCCTCCGCAGGTTCACGCCGCCGTCAATGAAATTGCGTTGGACGGACGAATGAACGATCCTGTTGAGGTCGCTGAGTTAGCGCTATTTATTGCCGCACACGGACGGTTCACGGGTGAAGATATCTGTATGGGCGGCGGAGCAGGACTGGGGGGTTAATCACTTGGAGCTTTCTCTTGCCGGTTGAACTTCGATTGAAACGAGTCTACGACGAGCCTGCTGACGACGACGGTGAGCGGTTGCTCGTTGACCGGCTTTGGCCGCGAGGGATCTCGAAGGAGGTTGCCCGGATTGATCTGTGGGCCAAAGATTTCACTCCGTCAAACGAATTGCGGAAATGGTTCCACGCCGACCCGAGTCGAATCGACGAATTCGCAATTCGTTATCTTCAAGAACTCGAGCAGCGAAAAAACACGATTGAACAGATTTTGTTTTCGTTACAGCAGTCGACGATTACGCTTGTGACAGCAACGACGGATCTTGAAAACGGTCACGCCGCGATTTTGAAACGGTTTTTGCAACCACTTCTCCAGAAAAGGGGCTAGAAAGCGTTTAAACCGTCGCTAATATTTCTCCTGAGCCGCCGCAGACGGCTCGGCAGGAGTTTCCGCTCCACGAACCCGATGAACTTTGGCGATACTTTCAGCGTCAAGTCCCTCACGTGAGTTGCCGGAACGTCTGAAACAGCCGCCAAATAGAACTTGCCGATGAAACCTTGTTACCGATTCCGATTGACCAGCAATGAAGATTCTGTTAACCCGTAGGAAGCTGGAAAGTCAGTAAGTCGATTGTGATCCTTCGAGTTTGCGGTGAAAGCCCATGATTGTCGAACAGTATCAACTGTTAATCGCTGACGATGACGACGCCTTTCGAAGTACACTTTGTGAAATCTTCGAACCGTTTTTTCGTTTGATCGAAGCCGAATCGGGCGAAGAAGCCCTCGAACGAGCGGCACACGAAGACGTTCATCTCGCCTTATTCGATATGCATATGCAGCGCCTGACAGGACTTGAAGCACTGCGGCAGTTGAAAGAAATCCACATTGTCGCCCCCTGCATTCTGATCACGGCCGATTACACGACGGAACTTTGTGACGATGCGGCCGAAGCGCAAGCCTTCACGGTTTTGAAGAAACCTGTCACCAAGCGTGAACTTGTGACGGCAGTCGCCAAAGCGGTCGCAACTGCTTACCACGACAATGAATTGACACATCGAATGCTCAGCACCTGATTGTTGTGTGTTCGTGTGGATGTCTGTTTTCGTGGTGATGGATTCCGGCCAGCGATCAAAATAGTGAATTTTCTGAGTGTTTTTTCATAATCAGGGCATTCACGCCTGCTGAACAAAAGTTTGCACGGGCTAAAGCCCATGCTACGAAAACGAACAGCTTGACTGTTTGTCATAATCGGAATCGATACTCACCCAGATTTTACTTGATAAATGTAATCGTGTAGTCCATTGTGTTATTTGCCAGCCGGAATCGAGTAGACTCAAGGGATGGCCAACCCTGACTGAAATTCTGCGTGGATTTTGTTTTTTCGCTCGCCTGTTCACTGCGGTGCCGTCATGCCAACTTTAACGCCATTACGAACCGGGTATCGATTCGGATCTTCCGAACAGCCTCAAGAATATGCGCACCCGCCACTGATCGAAGTCTGGCTGGGAGTAGAATTCGCACATCCAACCGGATTTGATG
>JBAXBD010000079.1:0-14230 GCA_037142165.1 Schlesneria sp.
CTGTACCACACTGATGCCGGAATCCGAGCCCAATGATGGCACGGTTTCACATAAAGCCAACGCACTGGTTCTTTTCAATCCCGTCGTGTTTTTTGGCCCTCAAATGCGAGAAAAGGTCGGTCGCGACGAAGCGGTCGGAAAAGCCATTTCTCCGCTGTTACATCTGAAAAAAGAGAGTCCGCCAACATTGCTGCTTTTCGGAACCGACGACTTTCTTTTCAAACAGGGCGAAGACTTTATTCGAAAATCAAAAGACGTCGGCTGCCGCGCCGAAATGTTGACCGCCGAGGGACAACCGCATGGCTTCTTCCACAAATCACCCTGGTATGAAAAAACACTCTATCGAACCGACGAATTCCTGACTTCATTGGGCTATCTCTCAGGAACGCCAACAATCAAGAATCCTGATGCAAAACTAACGAAGTAATTAATGCGGAAGCAAAACAATGAGTCGCGCCCAAGGCTGATTATGTTTATGTTAATGTGTGTGCCATAAAGGTAACGCAGCAGATTCTTCGTTTAACCCGAAGCCAGCGGCGCAGTCGAATCGGAGTTCAGCCGATCTCTTCGAGCGTTGCCGAGCAATCCTTACCAGCGCCATGTGCCACTGGTTGGCCGAAGTCCGTCAACGAATTGCACATGACAATCCCAATGATGTCCGAACCATACCTACTTTCCTCGAAAATTCTCCCAAATGTCGTCGATCATCCTGCACATTACCAACCATGAACATTGGAGCCAGGCACAAGCTGCGGGGGAATACCGTGCAGACTCGCTCGCCAGCGAGGGCTTCATGCATTGTTCGAAGCCCGATCAACTTGCCGGTGTCGTCAGCAGGTATTACCAGGGTCAGGCCGGGCTGATCGTCCTCCACATCGACCCTGAATTGGTTGAACCGCCAATCCGCTGGGAAAACCCGCCTGGAAAGAACGAGCAATTCCCGCACGTCTACGGCCCGCTGAACCTCAATGCGGTCGTTGAAGTAAAACCCCTCGAAGAGGTGATTCCATAAAGCGATTACCGGTGGTCTGTGACACCTTCGGTTTTGGCAATTATCACTGCTTAGTTTCTCATGTGATGATGACTTCACTAAAGTATCCGATCGCTCCGACGATATCTCAATTGAGACAAAAACCGTTATGCTGTGTCCGATAAACTACGAAGCGATCAAAAAGCCGCGAGACGTCGAATGGTGATTGGTATCTGTCCGACGGTCGACTTCGCATTCAAACTGCTGTTCGGCAGTCCTGAGCATGCGCGGATCACAATTCATTTCTTGAACGCGATTCTCGGCCCAGCTTATCGGATCGCAGCAATCACTTTTCGCAACCCGATTCTCGGCAAGGAAACGGAAGAGGACAAATTGTCGTCTTTGGATATCCTGGCAAACGATGAAAATGGCCGATTCATCAATATCGAGATTCAGACGACCGTTCCCGCAGGGATGCACCAGCGTTTGGCCTATTACGTGTCGTCGCTCTATTCGGATCAGTTGACGCAAGGAACGAACTACACCTCGTTGCATCCGGCGATCAGTATTTGCGTGCTGACGAAGCCGATGTATGCAAAGGACTCGCGACTGCATATTGATTTCCGCCTTCGCGATTCAACGGGCTTATTACTGACCGACGATTTGCAAGTTCATCTTTTGCAGTTGTCAAAGTTAACAGTCACAGCGCAAAATGTGTCGCTGGCAAGCCCCATTGAGAAATGGGCATATTTTCTGTTACACGCCGAAACGATGTCGCTGGACGATGTTCGACGATTGTTTCCCGAGGTCGAATTCAGCGAAGCGGCAGGAGTCCTTAACATGATTTCGCAGAACCCCGAGCAACGGCAACTCTACGAAGCGCGGCTGAAATTTCAGAGGGATGAAGCCGCACGCCTCGAAGGCGCGATCAATGAAGGGATCGAGAAGGGGATCACACAAGGTCGAGTTGAAGGTCGAGTTGAAGGTCGCGTTGAAGGACGGGTAGAAGGTCTCAAAGTAGGCCAGTTGCTGGGACAAATCACAATTCTCCAAGACCTTCTTGGCGTTTCCCAGTCAAATCCTGAGGAATTATCGACGTTCTCTGAGGCTCAACTCGGTGAATTTATTGACCAGCTCAAACGACAACTTCGATCGCGCGGCCAGTGAGCGGAACACGTCGTTTGTCATTCAATTTGGTCGTCGCCCAAGCTCATAAAGCTTGTGTCCTTATATTTCAGCGACAGAACGTCATTGGTAAGACTTGTTGCTCATGAAAATGCGTTTCATTTCTTGTCTTTCACAAAAACAACCCAGAACGATAACGCAATGGCAATCAGCATCCAACACGCGAGAGTTTTGTGAGAATCAGGCCGATCATCAACCCAGCAAATCACAATGCTGATGCGTCCCCGATGAAACGTGGCGTGATCAAACTCGCGCTGATCATCACATGCTTTCAGGTCTTTTGTGCCTGCTTGATCTCATTAGCAACCGAAGCGGACCAGAGTGCCTATTCGAACGAAGTCCTGGATGACGATCCGGCTTGCTTCTTTTCGATTGATGCGAGCGACACGAACGAACTGGCAAAAATTCGCAATCTGTCCCGGGTGAAGAAGGGAGGGCCGGATTGCGTTTCTTCGAAGGGGATAAAGTTAATACGTGGACCGGTCGGTCTTGGTCTGTTTGCTGCTGAATTCAAAGGGGCTGATTACCTTGAAATTCCGCAGGACGAAGTCTTCGACACGAAAGAGAGAACTGTTGAATTCTGGTTTCGGACCACTCAGGTCTGGGATCAAAAATACTGGCCGGGGAGTGCCACGCTCGTTTCGAAGTTTACGTCCGGTTGGGGATCAAGCGATTGGGGAATTCTTGGTGGCAGTCTGACGCCTGCCGTGAATGAGGGGCGAATCCTGGTCGGCGTGGGTCCCAAGGGTGGTGGAGATGTCGTCCTTACATCAGGGAAGGGGCTTAACGACGGGCGATACCATCACGTCGTCTGGACTCGTTCCGCTGAAGGACAAAATATCCTGTACGTTGACGGAACGCCTTGCGCCACCGTGAGAGACAACGGCGGAATCATTACAAACACAAGACCGATCCAGATCGGGGGAGAACAAAATGAACTGAATGGAACGTTCTTCAAAGGCCACTTGGCTGCACTGGCAATTTATTCTCATGTTCTGACACATGACCGGGTCCAATTGCATTTCGCGGCGGGAAGCCTAGATCCACGTCTTCCTGCCCCTTCGGAACGTACCATCGATTTTGTCCGTGACATTAAGCCGATCTTCCAGCAGCACTGTTACAAATGTCATGGACCGGGGAAAGACCAGGGGGGATTGTCACTGGCGACGCGATCACTCGCTTTGGACGGCGGAGATAATGGTCAGATTATCGCGTTGGGAAAAAGTGCACTCAGCCCCATGGTTCAACGAATCGCTGGACTTGACGAAGAGACCGTCATGCCGCCCGAAGGGGAACGGCTAACGAGCGAACAAGTCGGGCTGATCCGAGCCTGGATCGATCAAGGACTCGTCTGGCCGTCTGCGGCCGAAGAGCTTGATCCGCGTGTCGCTCAGGCAGCAGATCATTGGTCATTTAAACCGCTCAAACGGCCGCTGATACCAACGGTCAAAAGCAACTTAGCGAACCTTCCTAAAACCACGTCAGCGGTACCGTCCGAAGTCCCGCCTGAGAAGAACTGGGGCAACTCGCCCGTCGATGCGTTTATCCTGGCTAAGCTCAGCGATGTGGCATTGTCACCTTCACCATCGGCGACCAAATCAGCGTTATTGCGGCGAGTCTCGTTCGATTTGACCGGTCTTCCTCCCACACCTGCCGAGATCGAAGCCTTCATCAATGATCCTCGACCCGAATCGTTCTCGATCGTCGTTGACCGTCTATTAGCATCACCTGCGTACGGTGAGCGATGGGCAAGACATTGGCTCGATATTGTCCGGTATGCCGATTCTGGTGGTTACGAAACGGATATCTTCTATGAACAAGCCTGGCGTTACCGTGATTACGTCATACGAAGTTTTAACGAAGACAAGCCATACGATCAGTTTCTGATGGAGCAGGTGGCTGGTGACGAACTTTGGCCTGACCAGGCCGAGACATTCAAAGATGCCATTGCGGTATGGACTCTGGGTCAGTGGCCGAATTCACTCGACAAGTTTCCCGATCTGCTGGAGTACATGCGACGGACAGACCAGGTCACGACCTTCAGCGAAGCGATGCTTGGACTGACTGTCGGCTGTGCGAATTGTCATAACCATAAGTACGATCCAATCAGCCAGCGTGACTATTTTGGTTTGGAAGCCATTTTTGCCGCCAGCGAAACTTGGGACCAAACCACACAAAAGAAAGCCTGGTCATCGGGCGAACGGAACCACTTTCGCGTATTGCGTCATGCAACGTCACCGACAGCCATTCGCCTCTTATCGCGCGGAGAACTGACAAAGCCGCGTGGAATCGTATCGCCGACAATCCCCGCGTTTCTGCCTGGCGGAGGACCACTCCCCAATGAAACAAACGAAAGCACACAGCGGCGAGCATATCTGGCTCGTTGGCTGGTCTCACGGCAAAACCCGCTCACGGCACGGGTGATCGCAAATCGTGTCTGGCAATGGCCCTTCGGGCAAGCACTTGCCGCAACACCGAATGATCTCGGCACAAAGGGACTCTCACCATCGCACCCGGATTTGCTTGATTGGCTGGCCACGGAACTGATTGATAATGGCTGGAGTCTGAAAAAGTTGCATCGTCTGCTGCTACTGTCATCAACGTACCAGCAATCAGCGAATCGCAATTCTCACGTGCCGAATGCTGACCCTCAAAACGTCTGGCTAACCTACATTCCTCGACGCCGTCTGGAAGCGGAAGAAGTCTGGGACCATTTACACTTCTCAGCAGGAACGCTGGACACAACCAATTTTGGCCCCCCTTTCGTTCCTCAGTTGTCAGCCGAGGAACTCAAAGGATTGTACGACATTGAACAAAAGCCAGATAAAAAGTGGCCCGTAACCGTCGATCAAAACCGACGGGCGATTTACCTCTTGAATCGTCGCTCGTTTCGTTTCCCGTTCTTTGAAGCCTTTGATCCTCCGAACAACGGTGCAAGCTGTCCGACTCGACAAACGACGATCGGTCCAGCCCAGGCTCTCACACTCTTGAACAACAGCATCGTTTCCCGGCAGTCCAATGCGATGAGCGAGCGTCTGGTCCGAGAAGCGGGCGACAAACGAAGCGACCAGGTGCGACTTGCATGGCTCTTG
Organism: Schlesneria sp.; assembly: GCA_037142165.1. Classification (GTDB taxonomy): domain Bacteria; phylum Planctomycetota; class Planctomycetia; order Planctomycetales; family Planctomycetaceae; genus Schlesneria. The sequence goes on from JBAXBD010000079.1 coordinate 5,248, forward strand.
GCCTATAGTCGAATCGTGACTGAGCCCGAATTGGAACTCGCGATTCAATTCCTCGTTGGATCAGAATCGGTTCATCGTCAGCAGGGGACACCAGACCCTGCTGCCAGAGCGCTGAATGAGTTTTGCTTGGGTTTGATAAACACGTCCGAGTTCATTGGCACCAATTAGAAAGCAACTTGGTGGATCAATCCTCGCTCTCTCGACGAACGTTGCTCGCTAAAGCGGGAATGGGTATTGGTGCGCTGGCGATGTACGATCTCATGAGTCGTGAGGCCGACGCAACGGACAACCCGCTCTCACCGAAGATCACTCCTAAGGCCGCTCGGGCGAGGGCAGTGATCTCGCTGTTTATGCATGGAGGCCCCAGCCAGGTTGATACGTTTGATCCCAAGCCGATGCTTACCAGATATGCCGGCCAAACGCTGCCACCGAGTTTCGCGAACCTCAACCTGGAATTCACCAAGGCCAGTGACGCCAAGATTCTGGCAAGTCAGCGACAATTCAAAACATGTGGTGAATCCGGTATCGAAATCTCCGACATTTTTCAGCACCTGCCAAGCGTCGCAGACGAAATTGCAGTGATTCGAAGTTGTCACCATACCGAGTTCAATCACGCACCCGCACTTTATCTGTCTCATTCAGGGACTGGCATGATGGGGCGGCCAAGTCTTGGGGCGTGGGCAACGTATGGATTGGGTTCCGAATCACAGAACTTACCCGCTTATGTCGTACTGCGTGACGGCCCGCTGAAAGGTGGACCGTTGACGTACGGAAATGGCTTTCTGCCTGCCGTTTATTCGGCGACAGAACTGAGACTGAGCGGGTCACCGATTCTCTATCTGAATCGGCCTGATGGAGTCAGTGATCGCGATCAGCGACGTATTCTGAATTTCTCTCAGCAGTTGAACCAGCGATATCTGGACGAGCAAAACGGGGACGGATCGTTATCTTCGCGAATTTCGGCTTACGAACTCGCATTTCGCATGCAGTCGACGGCGCCGGAAGCGGTCGATCTCAGTCAGGAGACAAAGCAGGTTCAGTCGCAATATGGCCTGGACAATGAGGTCACTCGCCCGTTCGGCATTCAATGCCTGAATGCACGACGACTGGTCGAGCGTGGCGTGCGCTTCGTTCAGCTTTATCACGGAGGGGGCGGTGATGGCTGGGACACTCATGGAGCCAATGATACGAAGCATGTGCGGAACGGCCTGCAAATCGACAAACCAATCGCAGGATTGATCTCGGATTTGAAGGCTCGTGGATTATTAGATAACACGCTGATCGTCTGGAGTGGTGAGTTCGGAAGAACACCGACATCGGAAGGTTCAGCGGGTCGTGACCACAATCCCTATGGGTATTCGACCTGGATGGCAGGGGGAGGAATCAAGGGAGGAACCGTCTATGGCAGCACCGACGAATTTGGTTTCAAGGCAGAACAAAACCCGGTTCAAGTTCGCGATCTGCATGCGACAATACTGCATTTGCTGGGGTTGGAGCACGATCAGTTGACGTATTACTTCCAGGGTTTGGAGCAGCGTCTGACTCAAATCGACGGAGAATGTCGCGTGATCAACGAGATTCTGGCGTAAGCATGTTGGCAATTCAGGGCCGGCGGCTGGAAGCCGCCGCGACGTAGCGGCGGCTTCCAGCCGCCGTGAATGTTTTGCACACGCTCGCACAGTCTGGCTGTGCCCGCGTGTTGAATAATCTTTTCCAGCTTTGATCAACGTGCAAAAAATAATCGGCGGCTGGAAGCCGCCGCTACAGCAAAGCAAGGGAGCCTATCGATCTCGGTAGGCCCCCTTGTTTTTTGAGCTTCGTCAGGTCCATGAATCAGTTCGACGCGGCAGGATTGGCCTTGGCCGACGATGTTCGTGGTGCGACTTTCGTTTCGGTTTTTGGAGTCAGCTTTTCTTCTTCAGCCTTTTCCTCAGCCTTGACCATCGCCTGTGACAATAACTGTTGTGCACCGAGGAGTTGCTCGCGAGTGAAGTAAGGTGATGGATTAAGATCACCCAGGTGTTCTTCCATCTTTGCGGCGAGTTCCTGGAACGACATTTTGTTAGTCAGGTGCCATGCGGCTGCCTGTGCGGACTGCGGATCAACTTTGCCAGTACCAACCTTCGCAAGCAATTGGTGCAGGACAGGATCACTGCTCACTCGGGTAATCGGAACGAGTGTATATTTGCTGCTTGGACCGGGTTCTTGTTTCCCGTGTTCCAGACAGACCGAGTTGAACTGCAGCGAGACAACCTTTTCAGCAGGGACTGAGAAGAAGCCACCGCCGCCCATACCACCACCACCCATACCACCACCGCCCATACCACCACCAGCACCGGACTGGATTCGGATGACGAGGTCAGCAACAGGATAAACACGGGTCGACATTTTTTCGTCTGCTTTTTCCTGAGTCGTGATCTTCATTACTTCGTCTTCGATCACGTACGTAAGCTGCAAAGGCTCCAGCAACAAACGCAAGGCACTACGCAAGGTGATACCTGACATCACGAGGTTGACTTGTTGATCTGTGCTGATCCCAGCGTCAGCCAAGGCTGGGGCATCAATCCAGATTTCGATCTTGTGCAGGTCCTCGAGATATTCCAAAGCGTCTTTGAGGGGCTGATCCGTAAACTGGACTTCAGTCGTATCTTTCAAGGCCTGTTGGATTCGTTGTTCGTTCGGGCTGTCTTTGCGAAGGTCGACAGTGGCCCATTTACGTCGTCGTTCCGTTAATGCCTTCCAGACTTCAGCATTGGGGAACCGAATCGGAGGTTCGTCCGGGAACGGAATATGAGCCAGCTCAACTTGATAGAGAGCCTCCAGGAACTGGTCGGCACGGCGTGCTCTTAATCGGTTCGCACGAGCAAGCTGGTGAGCCGCTTCAGCGTCAAACCGAGCCGCAGCGGAGGTTCCTTCACCCGGTCGAAGATTAATGGCCACGTCTGCGACGTTCTGAGCTTCACCAAAAGCGTCTTCACGTCCATGAAAACCTTCTGACATTAAAGCTCGAACGCGGTCGATCAGGCCTTCCAGCCGTTCCTCATCCAACTGAAGCTGTTCAGTCAGTCGTTTTTGAGCTTCCAATTGGGAAAGTTCTTCAGCGAGGTGAACCTTATCTTGAGACCGTTTATCAGACAGATTCTTCATCTGATTGATTTCACTCTCCAACCGTTTTTGCATTTGGAGGCGATCTTCGGGAGCGATGTCGATCGATGAACGAACAGAATTTTCCACTTGCTTGAGTTGAGCCAGGTTCGATTCAGGGTCATCCGTCTTACGAGCGCCGTCAATCGCGTTGCTGACCTGGTTACGAAGCTTTTCCGTTTTGACACGAATCGCTTGTTCCTGATCTCGAGTCAGGCTGGAATTCGCATTTGGTAATGTGCGGCCTTCCAGCTCTCCCGGTTCCGGAGCGGCTGGAGTATCTGTGGACTGTACCTGTGAAACTTGCGTCACGCGAAGTCTGTCGGACGAATTCGCCAGTGATTTGGCAGTTCGATTTCCCGGATCAACTTCACCGACTCGGCGAGCAATTTCAGCAGCCTGATCAAACTGACCCCGAGCGAGCTGCTGGGCCCCAAACTGCAAAGCCCCTTCCATCGAATCGATAAATCCACCCTGATACACCTGCATCAAACCCCGTCCGGCAAGTGAATTGCTTAGCCCCTGATCTTTATCGAGCTGGTCAGCGACAGCGGCAAGAAACGCGGTACCCGGCTGTTCGAGCGGAGCTGAAAGACGCCATTCCAACGTTTCGCCTGCTTGATCAGCCGCAAAAACGACTCTCGCGTCTGCGGCGATGACGCCACGAACGATGTGGATCGTTTCGCGGTCGGTCCGCAGTGGCAACAGCGGCAGCGATGACACTTCATTGTTTGCCATCGTGACTTGCGAGGGGAAAAACACCGGTTGTTGGATTGCTCGTCCCAGCTTTTGACCTGCATCGATCGCAAGCTGGGATTGTCCAGCCCCTTCTCGACCGACGTCTTTACGATTATCAAAATCAACATAGCCACCGGTTTGATGGGCCATCACACCGAGCAACTGAAGATTAATTTGAGGTCCGACGCCGTAACTGTTGAACGGTGTTTTCTGACTCCGCAATTGAGCAACCATGCTGCGAAGTTCTTTCGACTCCAAAAGATCTGCCGTGCTCAACCCATCGCCGATGTATGTGATTGACTTCTGGCTATCAGCGCCACCGGACTGCAGAGCGGCCTGGATAATCGCCTGAAAATTGGTTGCACCGAGTGGAATTCGCGATTTCAACGCCGAAAGACTTGAAGCTGCGGCATCGCTTTTCGGACTTGCGAGCGACACCATCAGTGGTTCTGCCTGAACGTCGACGGCAAAAACCTGGACCCGGTCCGATTCCGGAAGCGACTTCAGTAATGATTCCAAGACAGCGAATGCGTGAAGCCGATGTGCACCGATCTGGCTTGCCGACGTATCGACGAAGATCAAATGGTCGTGACGGGTCACACCAAGCGACGGCTGTTGCAACTGAAATAACAATGCTTGAGCAATGTTGCCGTCGCCCGAGACATGCTTTAACACCGGCGCGGGGACCGAGTTTTCGGTCGCACTCAATTGGCTCCCGACGAACCCGGCGGCTAGCACCGGAACCAGGAACAGTCTCTTGAAGATTGATCGGTTCATTTTTCTTCCCTCGCGTCTGAATCAGGCCGAGAACCTGAGTCGGAGATTTCCTGGTTGGTACGTCGCGTTAGACTTGATAAAAAAATTCTAGCCGTTTGGATGCTCGAAATGAAAACAAATTTCATTCGATACACTGAATTTTCGAAAAGGTGAGTGATCCGCTCAACGAAGCTGAGGAAAAAGCATCACCTCGACTTTTTCACTTCTTTCGTTTCACCCAGAATGACCATGCGTTGAGCATTGAGTTTTCGCAGGCGAGAAATCGAATAGATTCGTACGACTTTATTGCGATACGTCAAATGTCCATTGTTGTCATATCCCAAAAGGTTCGTATCGACCCAATCCGCCAAAGATTCATCTTTGATGCTGTTCTTCTTCAATTGGTAAACGGCGACGTTCAACGCCGCAAAAGTATCGGGATCAACCCCGTGACCACTCTCCAGATCTTCTTTCGCATTGATACCGCCGACCAGGACAGAGTAAGGATTAACACCCTTTGTCACTGATTCGTAACGCGATTCAAGCTTTAACTGTTCCGCTGCCTTCTTCAAACCATCGTGGGCATCATTGATTTTTTTTGTCGCTTCATCGGAAGCAGTCTCGTCAGGTTGAGCGAATGCCACTCGGTGAAGTTGACACGTCCCAAGAATATATCCGACCCCGACCAAACACACTGCCGACAAAACTCGTACTGAACTTCGCATGAGATTACTCCTGTTTTGTGCCGAACGCAGCTTGAAAATATCGCCGACACCGACGGCTTGCCACAGGATTTGCCTCCTCAGCCAGCACAAAATCAAATTTCCTTGTTCGAAACTGCTTGAAAGTACAGGGTAAGTATGAACCACGTCGTTGGACGAATTCTTCGAAAAATCACGCGGCCCGGTCATGTGAACGATAAGTTTCCGCTGAAACCGGCGGCATTTTTTTCAATTCGGATTTTTTCTGTTCCAATTCCCTCATTCTTCGACCTGCTGGTCCCAAGTGAAAACTGATGAATACGAAAAGCGCCGAAACACTCAGTGCAAGGACGCAAAAACCAATCGCCGTTTGATCGTCACTTGCAGTTTGTAGCAGATTGAACATTCACTCCTCCGTGCCACTTGAAAATCAGAAATCCAGATATCCCTTGAATTCGGTTCAACAGCGGCACGCCTTCAACATTGTCACTTCCAACGGCTACGTTTCTTAATGCAAACTGACGAACGAGCGGACTATGGCAGTCTGTTCGAGTTTGACGCCTGGTTCGGTCCGGAAAAGACTTTGGATGAATTCGTAAAAATTGTGCGGGCACGTCATTTCACGAAAAAGAACCCTTGCAATTCTTTCATTTCTGTTAAGCAACGGAGCCTGCGCAACCTAAACCAAATCCCAGAAAAGACTTAACAATTCGTAGCCAACTACGAACATTTCTTTGATCCAAGTGTCCGGTTTCAACGTATTGTTAATATGTGACGGCTAAAGCCCCCTCAACCACATCAAAAGCAAACGGCACCAGCTTTGCTCCGATTGAAACGGTCAGGCTCATTCTGTCAGACTGACAAGTGTGTTTCGTACCTGTCCCATTTGACAGGAGGAAAATCATGCAACGCTATCGAAATCCTGCCTTGAAGCAATTACGCGATCATCAAATCAAATATGCGCCACGTGACGTCCAATTGACGCAGATATCACGCGCAGAACGTCTGCTCGACGAACTGAACCCGAAAGGGACTTATCGTTACCCTGAGTTGTGTGAGAAAATCACGACTTATCGGGGAGAGATGTATCCTGACCTGGTCGTGAGCGGCGCCGAAGCAGTGCATGACTTGCGATGTTTTGTCGAAGACCTTTCTGACAGTGCAGACATTGCCGCCGAAAATGCAGGCGAAGAGGTCTGGACCGTGGAAGATGTCAGTAAACGTTTCAACGTTTCTTCGAAAACCGTCTCTCGTTGGCGTGATCGTGGACTCGTTAGCCGACGGTTTCGTTTCGGCGGACGTAAACGCGTCGGTTTCTTGCGATCGTCCGTCGAGAGATTTGTGACAAGACACGCGGAAGATGTGGATCGAGGTTCACAGTTCAGCCAGCTCAGCGTTGAAGAACGTGAAAAATTGATTCTTCGAGCGCGACGGCTGGCAAAAGCTGGCGGTTGCCCAACGGAAATCAGCCACCGTCTGGCAAAGAAATTTCATCGATCTCCAGAGACCGTCCGTTACACACTGAAGAACCACGATAAGGATCATCCGGAGTCCGCCGTGTTCCCAAATGCACTCAATACGATCACCGAGGAGCATAAGCTCGATATTTATCGAAGCTTCCGGAACGGTGTCTCGGTCGATGAGCTCGCAAGGAAATTCGATCGAACACGAGCGAGCATTTATCGGATGGTCGCAGAAGTCCGCGCAGAATCGTTGCTTGCAAAGCAGATCGAGTACATGGAGGCTCCAGAATTCAGCGAACCTGGCGCCGTTGCTCTCATTCTTCAGCAGCCCCCTGTTGTTGAACGAAAATCGGCACCGACGAAAACTCCACCTGGTTTGCCACCGTACTTGAATAGCCTGTATTCCGTACCGTTGCTGACAAAGGAAGAGGAGCTTTATTACTTCCGCAAAATGAACTTCCTGCTGTTTCAGGCGGCCCAACTGCAAAAGCAAATCGATGTTTCCCGGCCCAATACGAAAGACTTGGATTCCATCGAGAGCATGGTTGAGCAGGCCAACGAGGTCAAGAATTTTCTGATTCGCAGCAATTTGCGTCTCGTGGTCTCGATTGCCAAAAAACACATGAAGCCAAATGCAAACTTCTTTGAAATGGTGAGTGATGGAAACATTTCGTTGATTCGCGCAATCGAGAAGTTTGACTACACGCGGGGATTCAAGTTTTCGACCTACGCAAGCTGGGCGATCATGAAGAATTTCGCGAGATCGATTCCTGCTGAATACACCCAGCTTGACCGTTTCCGCACGGGCAACGACGATGTGTTTTATCAGGCTTCCGATCCACGAAGCGAAAGATTGAATGAAGAGATCGTCAATCAGCGTCAGCACGAGGCGTTGATGCAGATCCTCGCACAACTCGATCCTCGCGAACGAGACATCATTGTCTCTCGTTACGGATTGAAAGATGGAAAGCCTGCGCAAACTCTGGAGCAGGTTGGCCAGAAGCTGGGTGTGACGAAAGAACGGATTCGACAACTGGAATCACGTGCTCTTCAAAAGCTTCGCAAGATTGCAGAAGAAGAACACCTTGATGTTCCCGGGATCTAGTCGCCCGTCAAGATTTGATTGAGGGGAAATTTGTGGCACCGGCGTGCGTCCTCGCTCGCCGGTGCCCTTTTTATTTTACGGCTGTTTCGAGTCGAAAACTCCGGTAGCACAAAGCTGCCGCCAGTGGCACCCACACTTTTAGCGGTGATATAGTACTCGCATGTCACATTGAGCCGGGTTGTCGACTTTGAATTAAAGATCGATCCGCATTGCGCGTTCCCAACGGTGAAATCCGATCTTTTCATAGAAAGGAATGACCCCTTCGGCGCAATCAAGAATGACTTTGTAGCAATGAAATTCGCGGCAGACATTTAAGAGATGCTCGACCAGCAAACGTCCGATCCCGTGTTTTTGAAAACCCGGATGAACGGCCACATCCTCGATGTGACCAACAACCCCGCCCGAGTTGATGAATTTGGGTTCGATAAAGACTGATGCTGTTCCCGCGATACGGTCATCAATCACTGCTACGTAAGTTCGAATTCTGGATTTCAGCCGATCTTGGTAAACGTCAATCGCCTGCTGTTCCGTCAGTTCGATCGGCTTGAGTGCTCGAAGTGCGTCGAGAAAACCTCGACTGAGATCGGTTGCATCCATCAATCGAATCGAAATACCGCTCGTTTCGCCTGACATCAGATTCGCCTCCCCTACGGAAAAGCGGCGATTCTGTCACAACCCACTGACCGATTCAACTGACAGGATCGCGTCGGACGACGCGATGAAAATGTAATTCCACTTCGCGGTCGACGACTCGACGCATCCCTTCCACAAGACAACTCGGTTCGTGATCAGTCTCTCCCTGACGCTTAATCATTTCTAACGTTGTCCCGGGAAACACGGTAAACGTACTTTGATGAATGATCTGGTTTCCTGCGTCCAGTTCGGGAACGATAAAATGGACGGTCGCCCCGTAGGTCAGCATCCGGTGCTGAAAGGCGTCCTCGTAAGGGCGAAAGCCGGGAAATGGTGGCAATAAGCCATGATGAAGATTGATAATTCGCCCCGCAAACCGCCAACAGGTACTTGCGGGAAGAACTCGCATGTAACGAGCCAGGACAATGTAGTCCACCTGATAC
>JBAXBD010000080.1:0-14164 GCA_037142165.1 Schlesneria sp.
GCTCAGCGTTTTGTTACGCCTCATACGACGCTGTTGTTCCACCCGATTCGATGGCATAGCGAAGAGAACGTCAAACTGGACGAAGCGGCGGAATGGGCTCGTCATTTTCGTGTGATGGAAACCGATCTCGACCAGTTACTGGCTCGATTGTTCGGATGCGATGTCGAAATGATTCGAGGTTGGAACAATCCCGGTCGTTTCGTCACGGGTGAAGAACTTGTCGCGGCGGGCCTCGCCAGGATTCTGGACCTTTTCGCCGGAAATGTCTGGCAGCAGATCGCGGCATCGAATGGCTGAGGATCTTTGGTGAAACACTTTCGTCCAAAGTCATTCGGCGATATCTTCCCCTGACTGGAATTGATCGGAGGTGCTACTGCATCGGTGTCTTCTCCGACGCCGTGTCTTTGACCTGTAAACTCTCGATTGAAAGCCACTTAGTGACCGAAGACGGTCATTCAGTGGCACAAGATTGATTTGGATCCACTTTTTCCCACGAAAAATCCTTCACGTCGTTGCCTCACGAGACAACTCTTAATTCACTGACGAGACTACCATGCGCGCCATTCAGCTTGAAAAACCACTTCATTTCCGCCTGATCGACATTCCCGAACCAGATGCGCCCGTTGCTGGTGAGGCACTGGTTCGCGTTCATCGCATCGGGGTTTGCGGGACCGATCTCAGCGGATACCTGGGTAAGATGCCGTTCTATTCCTATCCCCGTATTCCCGGCCACGAACTGGGTGTCGAGGTCGTTGCCGTCGGTCCCGATGTGACGAACGTCAAGGCGGGCGACACCTGCTCGGTCGAACCTTACATCAACAACCCGAACAGTTTTGCCAGCAAGCGCGGCAGAACGAATTGTTGTGAAGACCTGCAGGTGCTGGGGGTGCATACCGACGGCGGGATGCGGCCGTTGTTCAAACTACCCGCTCGCAAGCTGCACAAGGCGACCAAGTTATCGATGGAACAACTCGCGCTGGTAGAGACGCTGGCCATCGGCTGTCACGCCGTCGTTCGCTGTGCGCCGCAACCGGGTGAGGATGTACTCGTGATCGGTGCCGGTCCGATCGGGCTGAGCGTCATTGAATTCGTGAAATTGACGGGTGCAAACCTGATCGTGATGGACATGGTCGCCAGCCGACTGGAATTCTGTCGCAACTCGATGGGGGTCAAGCACACCGTTCTGGCTGGTGACGGGAACGAGGAAAAAGCATTGCGGGATTTGACCGACGGTCATCTGCCAACAATCGTCGTTGATGCCACCGGCAGCGCCAAATCAATGTCGCATGCTTTGAATTACGTTGGCCATACAGGAAAACTGGTCTATGTCGGCATCACGACCGACAACGTTTCGTTCCCGCATCCGCTGATGCATCGGCGCGAGATGACTCTGTTTGCCAGCCGCAATGCGATGCCCGAAGATTTCGATCGGATTATCAATCTGATCGAAACGGGAACGATCGATACGCGACCCTGGATCACTCATCGAACCAATTTCGACGAACTGATTGGCCAGTTCCCCAGCTATACCAAGCCGGAAACGGGCGTCATCAAAGCGATCGTGGAAGTTCCGACGTCATAAGCATTGAGCAACCGTCCGCAAAACAAGAGGGGCGTCCAAGATGATCTTAGACGCCCCGTTTCAAAGTTTTTCACTGACCGTATCGACTATCCAGCGGCCTTGACTGTGGCACAGCAAGAGCCCTGGCCTGGACAACAGCAGTTGCCAGTGACACAGCAGCTATTTGAATTGGCGGCGGAGGCCGTTTGCGGGGAGTCTGATTTGGCCTTCGCACAGCAAGACTTCTTTGGCTGAAGCGTTGTTTTAGCATTGGCACAGCACGAAGCCTGCCCTGGACAGCAGCAGTTGCCTGTCGCGCAACAACCTTCGCTCGTATGAAAGACTGTTCCCGTCACGAGCGAAGGTTTGTGAAATGCCCAGGCTGATCCCATCAGCACGGCACAAAACACCAAAGTTGAAAAGAATTTCAAATACATTTTGATCTCTGAATAGTTTGAGTCATTTTCGTAGAAGTTTGATTTCGCGATCACCTGAAGGCGTGCGAACTTCTTTCGTTCAAATTGGGCCAAATGAAATTGACAGCCCGGTAAAAATATCGGCAACGCGCGGCTGCCGAGACTGGGATCGGAATCTCATGCCACGACACGAGAAATCCGGAAGCGATCAAAGAAATCGGCTCAACACAACCAACGACAGTACAACACGTTGAACTGACGGGGTGGAACAGACGAGAAGCAGATCGAATGACGTTGCGCATCGATCTTGATCAGAGGCAACACACGGCTCACGTTGTGAGCATAAACACCGATATCAACGTGATCGAATTCAATGGAGCTATTCGTGACGGTTGCATTCCGGTCAGCACACGGACAGTTCTGTGAGGGAGCAGATCTTGCGGGCGAAGGATTCGAGTCGACAGGCAATCGTTTGCTGCAACAGTCTCGAGCGAGTCCTGCAGAACAGACCTTCGCTTTGGAATCCGCTGTTTTCGATGCGATTGGAATCAAGAACGAACAACACCAACCCTGTGGGAACGCCAGCGACATTCCAACAAGTAGCATCAGACTGCGAAGTGTATAGCTGTTCACGATAAGTAATGATATCCCCAATGACCGACGTATCAATCCCTATTTTTCATTTGGTGTTTTCGTCTGTTTGAAAAAGTCTCCGATTCGTTTGATGCCGAATGAGCGGTACTGGTTTCAAAAGGATTACGTCAACGCATCCACTACCGGATTCCGAAGTCGTTCACTCCATCACACAACAGAATCGGGATTTTGAAACGGAGTGTATCAGAGCTGTAAAAATCATTGCTGATATCCGCAGAGTCAGAAAAGAACGCCGCCGGGCGGCTTGTGACGTTTGGAGATGACGAACTACCATTCATCCCAGTCTTGATAGTACGAATTCCTTGGGCAAAGGCCCGATCACCACTTCCGCAGGGGAGGTGGGGTTTCATTTTGTTCGGGAAAATTCCCTTCAAGTCGTTGGTTCGTTCAGGATAATCTGTTTATGGAATTCGCAAAAACCACGGGGTTGTACGTCCTGACCGCGATTGCCGAGATTCTCGGTTGTTATCTGCCGTACTTATGGCTGCGGAAGGGAGGCTCGCCGTTATTGCTGATACCCACAGTTATCAGTCTGGCGGTCTTTTCCTGGTTGCTGACCTTGCATCCGACGGCCGCAGGGCGGGTTTATGCCGCTTACGGTGGGGTCTACATCACGGTCGCACTTGTCTGGTTGTGGGCCGTCGACGGGATACAACCGAGCCTGGGCGACTGCGTCGGGGCTTGCCTGTGTCTAGTGGGGATGGCGGTGATTATCCTTTCGGCGAAGTAGTTCCAGACCAGCGTTTTCCGTCGATAACTCACTTGGCCGATTTTGGTGCCGCCTTCGATTTCGTTGGCACAGGCTTGCCGACTTTTGGTTTGCACAGTTCCGCTTGAGGCCCGCAACAGTCGTTGAGCACGAAACCGAGCAAGCCTTTGATCCCTTCGGGATTTAATGAGAAAATGATCGAGGCACCCTTGTGAAAGTCTCGTAACAATCCGGCCTTCAAAAGCTCATTGATGTGGTACGAAAGTGTTGCGTCGGGTAATTCGAGTTTCCTGGCAATTTTACCCGCTGGCATTCCGACATCACCTTGCTTCGCCAACAGGCGCAAGATCCGAAGTCGGGATTCATGAGCCAACGATTTGAATGCTTCAATGGCGTCTTGGTCGTGCATGTTTTCATCACTATGGAAACTGTGAGTTATTGCCAAAAACGACTTTCCAGTGGTTCTCGGCACTGAAAAGAGATTTTTCAAATCTATCAAATTACGAATGGAAATACAGGTATTTTCCTGATTTCGTAAAGGGAGGTTTCGTGTTTCAAACCGTGTGATCGAACTCGGCGTATCCGTCGCGCACGACCATGCCGAAGACTCCATGATCGCGGTACCCGGGTTTTACGATCTTAAAGAGGCGAATTACCCTGAGTTTTCTTTTGTTCTTCAAACGCCTTTTTCATCGACGTATATCGGCGTTCCAGAAAAAGGATAATTAAAATGATGATCGGCACGCCGCCCCATTTGACGATCATCGAATTCTCGAGGTTGTCAGGAAGACTGTCTTTGACCACCACGACGAGAAATAACATGGCTGCGTTACCGATCACCGCACCAATGGTGCTTCCCCAGAAGATGGCCCATCGAGATAAGCCGAGAAGCCGACCGAAAATGGCACCACCGACACTCCCCGTCGCCGCCAGGGGAAACGCGATAAAGGCCAAAAGCCCCAGGAATGTCATTCGTTTCATCCACGGCTGATGTGCCAGAATGAACTCGCTGTCACTCGACAACGAAGCGATTTTTGGACCGATCCAGGGAACCCGAAACATGAAGCCGACGTGGAACGCGAAGAACAAAGCCACCATCGCGTCCTGATAAGTCACCATCCAGAACAGGTCGTACGGGGTCAGACCAGGAAACGGAGTGATGATCGAGAATCGCCCGAGGAATGCGAATGAGCAGCCTGTGGCGACGAGCAGTTCCCAACAGTATTTTGGTCCGGCAATCATATAAATGATGCCGAACAGGATCAGCGTCACGATCAACGGGCCGATCAACGTCCCCAGCCACAGTAGAAAATAGTTCTTGTGGAAGTTCTTTTCGAACTTCAAAAACGACTCCAGCAGCCGCTCGTGTTCGAGGGCGTCGGGGATCACGATATGGAGTGGATCGGCGGGGGCTTTATCGGACATGTCTGTGTCGCGCAAACTCAGTCGGTATCCGAACGAGCATTCAATGAGAATATTTAGTCGAATCAGAGAGACGATCGCAAAATCAATAATGTGACACGGGAGAGCGTCGGATGTCGTTCAGAGACACCCGACGCAATACGTGTTCGCAATCGGCAGAACAACACCTTACGGCATAATGCTCTGAATCGGTACCCAAAGCCAGCCAGGCAGGAAGAACAATCCAAGAGTTCCCACCAGACACAACCCCGCTGCAATGAGCGAAGGCGTTTCAATGACCGTGTCCTGTTGACTACGGTTGATTGGTTCTCGCAAGAACATCACTCCGATAATCTTCAGATAGTACCAGGCACCTAAGGCGGCATTGATCGCCAGGATCACGGCCAGCCATTTATACGATTCCTGTCCTTCCAAAGCCCCTTGAGACCAAGCCGCAAAAAACAGGTTCAGCTTGCCCAGAAATCCGGCCGTAGGGGGCAATCCAGCCAGACTGAAGAGAAAGATCGCCAGCAAGAGGGCCATTGCGGGGCGTGTCCGCGACAGACCAGACAGGTCGTCAAATGTTTCGATTCGTTTATCGGCGCGGGCTGAAGCAATCAGAACTGCGAACGTTCCCAATGTCATCGCACCATATACGGCCAGATAAAACAACATCGCTCCAATTCCGCTGACCGAATTTGGATTAACAGTTGCCACGACATCCGATTTGTGATGTTCGTGGGCCATACCAACGATCAAGCCGACCATCATATATCCAGCGTGTGACACGCTGGAATACGCCAGGAGCCGACGAATATCGGTCTGCATCAGGGCCATCAGATTTCCCACGAACATGGTGGCTACGGCCAGCCACCAGAGGAGTGGAATTGCAGCCGGTGTCATCGTCCATGGGTTCATTGCTTGTTCAGCACCGGTTGCCGGGACCATCAGTCGCAGTAGCGCTACAAATCCTGCAATCTTGGGAACAAACGAGAGCATCGCAGCGGCGGAAGTTGGAGCACCCTGGAAGACGTCGGGGGCATAAAAGTGGAATGGAACGGCGGTGAGACGGAAGCCAAGCCCGGCAATCAGCATGACCGTTGCCACAGCCACGAGAGGATTTGCTCGATGGTCAGTCGCCGCCGAAAATGCGGCATGAATCCCCGACAAGTTTGTTGTTCCTGTGGCCCCGTAAAGGTAACTCATTCCGAACAGCACGATCGCGGATGAAAAGATGCTGAGCAAAAAGTATTTGAGCGTCGCTTCTTGAGCAGGTGCGTCGCGTCGTGGTAACAGCAGGAACAGGTACGTCGGGATGCTGACCAGTTCCAGTGCGACGAACAGACCGACCAGGTCATTTGAAGCAGCGATGAGGTTAACACCCGCCAGGATTGCCAGCAGACAGGCGTGACTTTCTGCCGAACGTGCGTCGTCGGCCTGGTTCCAGTGCAAAAGTACCAGGATAGCACCGAACGTCAGCGTCAGCCCGCGGATATACCATGTCAATTCGTCCAGAACGAAAGGGCCGAGCGTGCGTGTGACCGGCGGACTTTGCCACCAGACGCAACCGGCCATCAGTAATGCAAGCAGGGACAAACAACCCCAACGGTGTCGAAGCCCAACGGGTGCTTCGCCTCGTTCGTTGACCAGGAAAGGTGCAGCGAAAAATATCAGACAGACCGCTGCCAACAGGACGGCTTCAGGAACGATTAGCGAGAAGGCATTGTTCAATTGTTGAATGGCTGCGTTCACGGGCGAACCTCCGAGCCGAGAGCCACGCTCGGCAAATTCTTCTGGGATGCGTGATGATTCAAGGATGTTTGCATGAAAGCGTTTGGGTTCGTAGCACGTACGTTGCCATACAACTTGGCGACCGCTTCGACATCAGGTCGGATTAAATCGAGAAGAGGTTGCGGGAAGAGTCCCAGGACCAGGCACAACCCCAGCAGAGGAGCCAGCGCTGCGACTTCACGAGCATTCAGGTCTGCCACGGGTTCGTGACCAGGACCGTGATGCTCGGCCGGCAGATGCACGGGTCCGAAGAACGCATGCTGAACAACCCCCAGCAGATACCAGGCACCCAGTACGACCCCCATGGCACCTAAGGCCGAGAAGATCACACCTTGACCATCGCCTGCTCGAAACATACCGGCCAGACAGAGGAACTCACCCACAAAGCCATTCAGACCAGGTAGCCCGATGCTGGCGAAGGAGGTAAAGACCATTGCGACCCCCATCAGCGGCAATTTCGTGGCGAGTCCACCTAATTCGTTTAACTGGCGAGTGTGATATCGTTCGTAAAACATCCCGACGATACAGAATAAGGCTCCCGTCGAGAGGCCGTGGTTAATCATCTGCAACACTCCGCCGCTGATCCCTTCAATATTCAACGCGAACAGACCCAACATGCAAAAACCAAGGTGAGCCACTGAGCTGTAGGCGACGAGCTTTTTAATGTCATTTTGAGACAAGGCACAGAATGATCCGTAGATAATTCCGATCGAAGCCATCGCGCCAATCAATGGCAATCCTGTATGCAGACAGGCGTCGGGAAGCATTGGCAGCAGCATCCGCAGAAAGCCGTAAGTTCCCAATTTCAACAGCACCCCGGCGAGCAACACCGAACCGGCTGTGGGGGCTTCTACGTGAGCAAGCGGCAACCACGTGTGAAACGGGAACAAAGGAACTTTGACCATGAAACCGGCTGCGATCATCAGGAACAACGTGTATTGAACCGTTTTGTCGATTGGGTGCTCGGCCAGAGTATTGGCGAGATCTGGAATCGAGAAAGGGGTCGTGAGCCCTGGATTAGCCTGAACAGTGGTCACTACGAGAGAGACCAAGCCGAGCAGTGTGATCAGACTGCCGGCGAGCGTATAAACAAAAAACTTTCCGGCGGCGTATCGACGGAGCGGTCCACCCCAGATCCCGACCAGGAAAAACAGAGGGATGAGAGTGAACTCGAAGAAGACATAAAACAGCAGGATATCAAAGGAACAGAAGACGCCAATCAAACCCGTTTCGAGAATCAGCAGACAGGCATAGAACTGGGCCGCGCGATCTTTGATTGCTGTCCAGGAAACAAGCACAGACGAAATCGTGAGAATCGTTGTCAACAAAACGAGCGACAGGCTGATTCCATCCAGTCCCAGAAAGAACTCAAGCTTCACACCGGGACTGTGGGGACCTGCCTGTGACAGATCCAACCAGGTATGTCGCTGCACCAATTGCGGATGAACCGGTCCCCGCGCTGTTTCGGAAACTTGCGGCAGTGCCAGGAATTGAGCAGCAACCCCCCATGAAACAAGGAAGGTTGCCACTGTGGCAAGTAGCGCCACCCAGCGCGCACGGACGGCTGTCGCCTGCGGGTCGAGCAGCAATAATGCCACTGCCGCAATCGCAGGCAAAAAAATCATGATGACTAACAAACTGGGCATCGAAGTTTCTTCCTCACGTCGTTCCCGCCAACGTTCTATGCAATGACGAAGACCGGTGGATGCCCGGACTCCGACTAAAACTCAAAAAATCAATGGGTTTCTACTAACACTCTCAGCACTGTGATCAGACAGATAACCAGACCGAGCATCATCACCGCAGCGTAGTTCTGTACCATTCCGTTCTGGATTGGACGAATAATGCTCCCGAACAGTCCTGGAATAAAACCAACGCAATCGACCAGCGTATCGATGACCCAACGGTCGAAGAATTCGCAGATTGCCGCAAAACCCCGAAGAGGAGCGGCGATGAATTTGTTACCAAACCAGTCAAGATACAGTCCGTTTTGCGAAGCCTGATAAGCCAACGAAAGACGGCGTTGAAGATTCTCGACGATTTTGGGCGAAACAACATACAGTTGATACGCCGCAGCGATTCCAATAGCGGCGAGGATTGAACTGATTCCCATCATCATCCAGTCCATTGGGAACTCTTCTGAGTGAGGCAGTCCCGGCGTGTGATGCAGGTAGTGACCGTACAAGTGGGTCGGTCCTGTGACGAGACCAATTCCGAGTGCGGCAACGGCCAGGATTGCCAGAGGTACCGCCATCGCTGGCGGAGCGTCGTGCGGATGATGTCCTGCTTCTTCCGGGAATTTTTCTTCGCCCCAGAATGTCATGAAGTAAGCTCGGAAGGTGTAGAAGGCGGTCATCAATGATGTGAGCAACGCGATCGCGAGGATGATTCCATAGAAACCCGCATGCTCACCCCCACGGGACGCCGCAGCGAGAACGGCGAGAATCTCGTCTTTACTCCAGAAACCTGACAACAGCGGGACTCCGGCGAGTGCCAAGGCTCCTGCAAGAAACGTCCAGTGTGTGATTGGTAGTGCTTTACGCAGCCCGCTGAAGCGCCGCATATCGATCACGTCACCCATGGCGTGCATGACGGAACCAGCCGAGAGAAACAGAACGGCCTTGAAGAAAGCATGAGTAAACATGTGGAACATTCCAAACGTTACTGCATGTTGAGCCAGCCCTTCCCCGCCACCAGCGGCACCGAGGGACATGAACATGTAGCCCAACTGACTGACGGTCGAATAAGCCAGGACCCGTTTCAAATCGTATTGCGTGAGGGCCGTGATGGCGGCGATCAGAGCCGTTGCCGCTCCAATACCTGCCACGGTCATTTGCACGTATGGTGCATGGACGAAGAACGGCGTGCAGCGAGCAACCAGATACACACCGGCCGTCACCATTGTTGCCGCGTGAATCAAAGCGGAGACAGGGGTTGGGCCTTCCATTGCATCTGGCAACCAGACCTGTAGCGGGAATTGAGCCGACTTACCAACGGCACCGACGAACAAAAGAATACAGATCCAGTGCAGGATGTCGGGCTGACCTGCGAGGATTCCGTTAATAAGTTTGGGGGATTCAAACAAGGCCGCAAAATCGAGAGTGCCAAAAGTCTGCCAGATCAGAAAAATCGCCAGGATCAAACCAAAGTCGCCAATTCGGTTGACGACGAAAGCCTTCTTCGCGGCGGCGGCGGCACTTGGCTTGTGAAACCAGAAACCGATCAACAGATAACTGCAAAGCCCGACCGCCTCCCAGAAGACGAACAGCAGCAGGAAATTGCCAGCGAGGACCAGCATGCACATCGAGAAGACGAACAGCGACATCGCAGCGAAGAAGCGGGGGTAACCAGGATCACCCTTCATGTAACTGCTGGCGAAAATTGCGACGAGCAGACTGACCGATGTGACCATCGTCAGCATGAGGGCCGACATCGCGTCAGCGCGTAACGTGACAGGAACGTCAATCGTGCCGATCTTGATCCATTGATAGACAGTTGTCATCACCGAATGGCTTGCTTCATGCTCGTCGTGACCAAATCCATGGGGAACCACCACGGTCAGAAGATAGAGCGACGCGAGAAATGACACGGCCAGACCGAGCACCAGTGGGCGATGAGCGTACTTTCGACCAATGACCTGTCCAACCAGCACGATCCACAGGCACGCCAACAGCGGGGCGGCAGGGATCAACCAGAGCACGTTCTCATTAAGCCAGTTTATCACGGTCAACTCCGCGTAATCGTTCGCTGATATTTGTTGTCAACTGAACCAAGTCGTGTCGAGACACGGCTTTGGTCAGGGTATTGTCAAACGGGAAACCCGGAACTCGATCGTTCCCGATTTAGTCAAATCATTTATTGAGAATTTTCTTTACGTTTTCGTTTGTGGACCAGGTTGTGTCTTGGGCATACGACCAGCCGGAGTTAAGTGTGGCAAATCGACATTCGGATCGACAGTCACAGTGATCGGAGGGGTTGCCGAACCTGAAAAGACCGGCAGATCGTCTTCACCGAGTTTGCCCCAAAGGGAAATGTCGAGTGATTTTCGTCGTTGATAAAGTGACAGAATCAAGGAGAGTGCCAAGCCTGCTTCGCACGCGGCGATGGTCAACACGAAGATCGTGAAGACTTGTCCCTGGGGATTGCCGTGATAGCGACTGAATGCCGTCAGGTTGATCGAGACCCCGTGGAGCATCAATTCAGCCGAGAGCATGATCAGAATCAGGTTTCGCCGTGTCAGGAACCCAATCACCCCAAGGATGAACAGAGCGGCTCCAACAACCAACTGACTTTCTAAAACTGTGGCGGTCATAATGTTCCCTGAGACCTCCGAGGAGCAATCGCGATGGCTCCAATCGTCGCAATTAATAAAACTGTTCCCGCGATTTCTACCGCGAACAAATAATCACCAAACAACGAACGACCCAGGACTCGCAGCGAACCAATTTCGTGCGGGTTATCGTGCGGTGCCTGACTGAGCGGATTCGGCTGGATTTCGTTGGGTACTGCGATGAACTGTCGAGGCTCGGCGTACATGTTGGTATTCGTTCCGTCAATCGCACCCCACTCCTGCAGCGTGAACAGAAGAACGCCAAGCATGATGAAGCCAACAACGGTCGCCATCAATGGCTGAATCGGTTGTTGATCATAACTGGTTGCTGTTCCCGCCTGTTGTGCGAGCATGATCACAAACAGGAACGTTACGATAATGGCCCCGGCATAGACGATAATCGTCGCGGCAGACAGGAACGGCGCTGCGTTAAGCAAGAACAGTCCGCAAACCGAAAGAGTGACAAGTGCAAACCAAAGGGCCGAATAAACAGGGTTTCGGTCGGTGATCATGAGGCCGGCACTGATCACGGCTGCAGCTGCAAAGACAAAGAATAAGACGCTGCGGATGTAATCGCCTGCCGGGGGCAAGAGCATTCCCTGAATCATGACACAGCCCGCCAACCCGGCGAGTACGCCGACAATTCGAGGTCGTTTCTTGGCGGAAGGCATCAACCACCAAACGGCAAAGCACCCCAGCAACAGCGGGATCACCAGCAGTTCGTTTTCTTTGCTCCAATCCATCGCAATCTATTCCAGCTAAAAATTGCCGGGATCAATCTGATCCCGGCCAGGTCTTACGGTCAAAGGAAACGGAGGCTCAGATGCTTCGGTTTCCATCGATTTCCGAAAAGTTTATTAATCTCTACAGCAGCTTCAATTACTCAATAACACCGGCCGAATTTGCTTTTGCTGACCGATCATCAGCTCGAACACTTGTCGCAGGTCCCAGCGTATGCAAATTTGTAAAATCGCTGGCGTGACCAAGTTTTCCTTTATGAGTTCGAATGGGATTGTGAGGCGAATCTTTCGTCTGATCGAAAACACTCAGAAGCTTTTCCTTATCGAACATCATCTCTTGTCGTGACATTCCCGTCAGATCGAAGATGTTCGTCAACTCAATCGAATCGACGGGGCAAGCTTCTTCGCACATGCCGCAGTAAATGCATTTGAGTTCGTCGATCACAAACGACTTTGGAAACTTGTCCCGGTCGGCCCAGTGCGGGTCGTCCTTGGGTGCATCCTGCGCGACAATGTCGATGCAGTGTGCTGGGCACGCGGTTGCACACATCATGCAGGCGACACACTTCACACGACCTTTATCGTCTCGATTCAGTCGATGAACGCCTCGGTAATGTGACGGCAGATCCGGCTTCTGCTCGGGGTAAAACTCAGTGACAGGGTGGAAATCGGCAACATGTTGTCCCGTGGTCCGCAAGCCATCAAACACGGCGGGAAGATATGTCGATTCCCAAAAATTCATCCCAGGCTCTTCGACCCATTCGATGTCTTTCGGATTAATTGGCATGATTGGTCCTCATTCTCTTCACGTCCGGTGTCGCCCGGAATTTTCTTCGTTGCCAAAACTCCCAGGTTACTCTTGGGAGCAGATGGCTTTTTGATTGTTCAATGAGCATGTGCGTGATGCCCGTGTGCCTCTGCGACTGGTTCTGATGTACGACGAGCAAACGGCCGGGACGACTGGGTGCCGATCAGCCCTGCCCCAAGGAACAACGCCGCAGACATCGGCAGCAGCCACCATTCGTTCAGATGAAACTGTTTAACGATCATGACACAGACGACATTAAGAGTTGCCAGCGGAATCAACACCTTCCAGGCGAGTCCCATTAATTGATCAAACCGGAATCGCGGGATCGTCCAACGAAGCATTTGAATCACGATGATGAACGCAAATGATTTCGTCAGGAGTACCAGAACCTTCACCAGTGTTGAGCCGAGGTACTGACTGTCCGGTTCGGCAATCCATGGGAAATGCCAGCCGCCGAAAAACAGGATGCTTGTCAAAAAACTGATGGTGATCACGTGGGTGTATTCACCAAGGAAGAACAAACCCCACTTCATCGCGCTGTATTCTGTGTGCCAACCACCAACCAGCTCCTGCTCACACTCGGACAAGTCGAACGGCAATCGCTGTGCCTCAGCCATTGCGGCGGCGAAGAAGATCACGCAGGCAAGTGGCTGAAACCAGATATTCCATCCGAGAATTCCAGCATCGGCCTGATGCAGTAAAATCTTTTCAATACTCATTGATCCGGTCAGCAAAGCCAGTCCAACAACCGACATTCCAAGCGGAATTTCATAGCTCACCACCTGGGCACTCGCCCGCATTGCTCCAAGCGCGCTGTATTTGTTATTCGAAGCCCATCCCCCCAGGATAATTCCATAAACAGCGAGACTGGTGACAGCGAAGATGAACACCAGACCAAGATCGACACCCGGTGCGATGATATAGGGAAACTGACCGTCTGTTGCACTCAAGTTTCTGGGGACAGGACCGAATGGAACAACGGCAAACGCCAGCATCGTCGTGAAGACAGAAATGCCGGGGGCAAGAACATAAAGAAACTTGTTGACGTGACCCGGGATCACGTCTTCTTTCAGCAGCAGCTTCAGCATGTCGGCGACCGGTTGCAGCAAGCCCCATGGACCAACGCGGTTCGGTCCGATCCGGTCCTGCATCCAGGCCGAAAGCTTACGTTCCAGAAGAATCAGGTACGAACAAACACCCAGATTCACCTGAAGCACGATCGCGATCGTGAGCATCGGCATGATGAACGGGCGAGCCCATTCGGGAAACCAGTTGATGAGTTGTTCTAACATTTCGCGAACCGATTCAACTTAAAAATGCCCAAGTGGACGATGGTATTCGATTAACCTACCGGCTGTGGTTCGACCTTTGCGGCTGAAGTCAGTGACACACCGAATTCACCCAGATCTCCCACACTTAACGCAGCCAATTCTGGAATCTGACTGGCTATTTCCTGCCGCAACGATCCGGCGTGAAACAGGCCACTTCGACCAGACAGCTCAAACAAGATCCGTCCGTCCGGACGAGATCCTTCAGGACCCCGTAATCCTCGGTGGATAGCTTGCGCCAATCCGTTGTGATTCACAAATGTTCCATCCTTTTCAGCCCACGCCGCTCCAGGAAGTACAAAATGAGCCTTTGAACTGGCTGCCGACGCAAGCAGGTCCTGCACGATCAGCAGCTTCAATTTATCGAGCTTTGCCGCATCGGCATCGTTGATCACCGACACCGGCGCGCCGAGCGCCGCACTGAAC
>JBAXBD010000081.1:0-14033 GCA_037142165.1 Schlesneria sp.
GCTGACGGTTCACAAGCAAGTCCAGCCGCCGAAAAACGGCCTCGTCCGGCTCCTCAAGAACCGGAAAAAGAGCCTGAGATTGATAAGCTCGATCCAAAACTGGAAAAGATTCTGATCGAATGGGAGGCTCATTCTTCCAAGATCAAGTCGCTTCATGGAACGCATACACGTCAAGAATTCATTAAGGCATTTAGCGTCGAGAAAGTTTCCGAAGGTGAATTCTTCCTGGAAACTCCCGATAAAGGCCGGATTGACATGATCGCCAAGCCGGTCGGTAAGGGTGAAGCCGCCTCGAAAGAAGGTTACACACTCGAAAAAGGTTCGTCAGAGAAATGGATTTGCACGGGCGAAGAAATCCTTTCGTTTAACGAAGATGACAAGACTTATGCCCGCGAGGTTCTTCCGGCATCCATGCGAGGCAAAAACATTGTCCACAGTCCGCTCCCGTTCCTCTTCGGCATGAAGGCGGAAGAGGCTAAGCAGCGATTCAATCTGAGACTTGGTCAGTTCGGCAAGGATAAAGATAAGGATATTCCGTGGGTCGTTATTTATGCGGTTCCTCGTATGGACAGTGACCGTCAGAATTATAGCGAAGCCGCAATTAAACTCGATTTGAAACACTACGTTCCGCTGGCAGTGCGGTTAGTCGATCCCAATGGAATCCTCACGGTCTATACCTTCAAAACAGTGGAAATTAACGACAGTGGTTTCGCAAAGTTTTTAAAAGGCCGGTTCGGAGACCCGTATCGTCCGAGTCTGAAGGGTTATACGCTGCAAATTTCGAATGATATTCAGCCAGCGAGTAACAAGGAGCCTGCCCGGAATAAACCGACCAACAAGCCAACCACGTACGCTCCCTCAGGGAGTTCGACGGGTCGAGGGACGTCTGCAACGCCAGATGCTGGTGATACTCAGGCCGAGCGACCGAAACCGACTCGGACGTCGAGTTCAAACCCTCCCGTGATGAAACGCTGATCAGGTCGAACGTGCGTCGATGATATCAGGCGTTTCTTGACGCGATCGACCGAGGTTTTGTCCTTCTTTGTGATCTTCATAGGGCAAGCTAAGTGACGTTTCAGTGGCTTACAGACGCTGAAACAGGCTATGGGTGTCGGCTGGAAGCCGACACTACGAAAACGGACAACCACTCTTAGAACCGTTGACGCTGTCGCATTGGATGTTATCGTGGCATCAGCCCGATCATCGCGCCCGTTCCCGCCGCGGTGATTCCTGTTGGCGGATGCCGGGAAAACATTCCACGATCCAGAAATCGTGAGGAGTCAATGGACATGACGTCTGTGGTTGAATCTTTGGTTCGCGTTGGAAAAGTCCCGTTTGGTAAAGGCGTTTTCGCTCGTCATGACATTCCCAAGGGAACCGTCATCGGACAAGTCAAAGGGCGAGTGATTGATGATCCCGATTACGCGACATCATACTGCATTGATTTAGGTGGGTCGCTTTCACTGGAACCACGTGCTCCCTTTCGGTTCCTGAATCACTGCTGCACCCCCAACAGTACATTGTGTATTTCCGAAGTGAAGTACGAGGACGGTAGTCCGGCTCCCTCGGAAATCACGATCGAAGCCCTGATGGACATTCCCAAGGGAGCGGAACTGACGATCGACTACCAATGGGCCGCTCATGGAGCAATCAAGTGCCTCTGCGGCAGTCCAAAGTGCCGAGGCTGGGTGGTTGCCGAAGAAGAATTGCCGAAATTGCTGAAATCAATGAAGCGCAAGGCGAAATAGTCGCGGCAGAACGAAGCTGGACGACGTCAGGCTTCAATCAAAAGTCCGAACAAGTTTGGCTCGCGCTCGAAGCCCCACGAGGAAAATGCACCATGCATTGCGTCACAAGCCGCCTGGTCTGTTTGGCTTTTATCGTCGCTTCATCGGTCAGCAGTCTGAGCGGAGCCCAGTATTCAGTGACCGAAACAGACGATGAGATACGCCTGGAAACTTCTGAACTTTCCGCCAGCATTCGGAAGCGAGGTTATGTCACCGGCGTTAAAGCTCAGTCGTTCGTCGATAAGAAAACTGGTGCAAAGGATCTGGGATTCGGGCTCGACATTGCCGACTGGATTATGGAGCCAGGGAGCGATGAAGCGTATCGGGATCAGTTGGTCCATACGGGTAACAAGGAGTTGATCTACACATTCGGCAACGAGTATCACGGGAAAACGCCGAAGCGTGGTATCGAAGGTCCGCAGATTTGTACTCAAGCGAAAGAGATGGCGCCGGAGGTGATTCGAGGTCCAGACTTCGTTGCCATTCGTCAGACGTTCCGATATCGGACTGCGGCTCCGGGAAAAAATATTGGTTCATTATGGACTCAGGTGATGGTTTTTCCGGAAGGGAAGCGGTACTTCATTTCCATGCAGCGAATCGACGCCGTCAACAGCAGCGAGGCGATGTTTCTGAGAATTGACATGCCGGGTCACATCCAGCACAAGAATGGCGACAGCTTCAGCAAAGTCTATTTGAGCTACCACGGACAAATTCCATCGCAAGAATTTTCAAAGAACTTTGCTCCCGATGAACGATTCAGTTATCGCCGTGGTGAAGCCCCCGTTCCTGATCGAATGATTCGTGGCTATCAGATTCGCGACTCGCAATCAGGACGCGTCGGGCCGTGGCTGGTGGGAATGACGCTCGACCCCGCTGTTGTCTCAGAAGCCTGGTGTCATCAACGGGGTTACGTTTGCCTGATTGAAGAGTTTGGTGGCCGTCCGGTGAAAGCGGGTGAATCCTTCAGCGCGGCGTTTATTGTCGGTTATTTTGACAGCGTTGAAGAGATGCACGTCGTTTATGACGCTCATAAAGGTCATACTGGTCTGAAAGTCGACGCCAAGGGCTGGACGTTGACGAAGTGAATCTTCGTCAGGATTTGCTGTAACAGGACCTGCTTCAGGAGTCACGATGCTCAATCTGACCGACGTTATCGAAATGTGTCGTGTTCCCGAAGACAAGAAGATTCGGCTCAAGGATTATCATCCAAACTGGGAAGCGGAAGGGATCGGTACAGCGGCTGACCGGCTGCGTGAGGCTCGTCGGTTGCTGGTTGAAGATGTTCAGGAACTCGAACGATCACAAGAGGTCTTATACGCAGCCGATTCGTGGTCGGTGCTGGTTATCATCCAGGCCATGGATGCCGCCGGAAAAGACAGTACGATCAAACATGTCATGACGGGAATCAACCCTGAAGGGGTCAAGGTCGTCAGCTTCAAACAACCCTCGGCCGAGGAACTGGATCATGACTACCTCTGGCGTTGTTCCAGGGAACTTCCGGAAAGGGGACGGATCGGTATCTTTAATCGTTCGTATTACGAGGAAGTTCTCGTGGTGAAAGTGCACCCTGAACTTATTGCGAAACAACGAATACCCGGGGCGAATCCGGGTGAAAAATCATTTTGGAAATCGCGTTACAAAGAGATCAATCAGTTCGAGCGACGTCTGACTCGTAATGGCACTCGCATCATCAAGTTCTTTCTGAATGTTTCGAAGGCCGAGCAGAAACGGCGTTTTCTTGCGAGAATTGATGATCCGACGAAGAACTGGAAGTTTTCGCCGGGCGATCTGGTCGAGCGGGCACATTGGGATGAATACATGTCGGCGTACGAACAGATGTTGAATGCGACGAGCACCAAGTCAGCTCCCTGGTTTATCATTCCCGCTGATCAAAAAGTGACGACTCATCTGCTGGTGGCGACGATTTTGTCGAGCGAAATTCGAAAGTTAAGCTTGAAGTTTCCCACGCTGACTGCGACCCAGCATGAAGCGCTGATTGAGTGTAAGGCCCGGCTGGAAGCGGAAGCAGACTGAGATTGTTAAGCTTATTGCCCGGTGTTCTGCGATTGTCTCGAACAAAGAGAAGATACTGCGTCTCCGAAGACTCCGATGCAGTGGCACAAAACCAGAAATTTAAGTCTTAGGCGATTGCCTGACCTCTGTGTCAATTAAAGCGTAAAGCGAAAGTGGACTGATGCGACTGGAATCGCAAATCGTTAAAGCTCGGGACGGCGTTGAGCTTTTCGTTCGAAGTTATTGGCCCGATCAACCAGATCCAGGGCGTGTCCTTTATTGGGTACATGGTCTGGGCGAACACGGGGGTCGACATGCTCACGTCGCCGAAGTGCTTGCAGAAAATGGCTGGCGCATGATCGTGGCGGATTTACGAGGACATGGTCGGTCGGGCGGTGTTCCGACCTATGTCAAGTCGTTCAATGACTATGCGGACGATATCGCCACCATTTGGAAACAACTGGGTTTGAACGATGCGTCCCCCGTCTTGCTGGGGCACAGTATGGGAGGGCTTGTAGCGGTCAGGACTGTGCAAACGGGAAGTGTTCGACCGTCGGCTCTTGTGCTTTCATCACCCTTATTAGGTTTGAAACTTCGGGTGAATCCCGTGACGGTGATGCTCGGTCGGATGCTCGTCCGTTTTTATCCAACGGTTCGTTTTTCCAATGGCAT
Organism: Schlesneria sp.; assembly: GCA_037142165.1. Classification (GTDB taxonomy): domain Bacteria; phylum Planctomycetota; class Planctomycetia; order Planctomycetales; family Planctomycetaceae; genus Schlesneria. Next base: position 4,473 of record JBAXBD010000081.1, read on the forward strand.
TGATCCTGCGAATATGACTCGCGATTCCGAATTCGCGTCGATGCGGCGCGGTGATACTCTGATTAACAAGACGGTTACTGCTGGCTGGTTCGTGGCGATGCAGTCGGCTCTTCAAGCGGCGAAACAGGATGCCTCGAAGGTCTCCCTTCCTGTCTTGGCGTTACAAGGGGGGGATGATCGGACAACCGATCCTGTCGCACTGGCAGACTGGTGGGATCACATTCAATCGGCCGAGAAGCAACTGGTCGTCTTTCCCAACCACGTTCACGAATTGTTTTTTGAACCAGATTGGCGTGAGACGACGTTACAGATGTTAAACTGGCTGGAAGAACAACGGGACCGAAGATTCGCGACAGCCAGTGTCAGGTGAAATGATGGACGAACACGTTGTGAAGCATCTCAATCGAACTCGTAAATTTGTTGGTGTTGCTCGAATCTGCGCGATCGGGCTGATGTTGGCGGTTCTGTTCGAAAGCACCGTATTTGCTGAGGAAAGTCCAACACTTCCTCCCGCGGCAAAACGAGAAGTGACTTTTAAAGCCGATATCGAGCCACTTTTTCGTGATCACTGCATCAAGTGTCATGGAAAGGATAAGCAACGTGGCGATCTTCGACTTGATGAGAAAGCAGCAGCACTTAAGGGGGGGGAAAGTTTCGCTCCGGCGATCATCCCTGGTAACGGAATGGAGAGTCCCCTGGTTCGGTTTACTGCCGGGGTCGTCGAAGGAATGCAGATGCCCCCTGAGGGTGAGCGGAAACTTTCGAAAGAAGAGGTCGGATTGCTGCGAGCCTGGATCGATCAAGGGGCCAAATGGCCGGCTGATCCTGCCCCGAAAAGTGATTCCCCCAAGCATTGGTCGTTTCAAACCCTGATACGACCCGCCATTCCCAATGTTTCCAGGACGAATACAATCTGGACCCGAAATCCGATCGATTCTTTTATTGCCGAAAAGTTGGAAGGGACGAATGGTTCGCAAAACAGCGGCAAGTCAAATGGACTTATGCCATCGATTGAAGCCGAACGACTGACGTTAATTCGACGAATTACTTTCGATCTGATTGGACTGCCAGCGACGCCTCATGAGGTTGCTGAATTCTTGTCTGATACGCAGCCAGACGCTTTCGAGCGACTGGTGGATCGCTTGCTGGCTTCGCCGCATTTTGGCGAACGCTGGGCACGGCATTGGTTAGACATTGTGAAGTTCGCTGAAAGTGATGGATTTGAAACGAATCAACCTCGGCCCAATGCCTGGCCCTACCGAGATTATGTGATTCGTGCGTTTAACGAAGATAAGCCGGTCAATCAGTTCCTGTTTGAGCAACTGGCTGGAGATACCCTGGGAGTCGACGAGGCAACCGGTTTCCTGGTGTCAGGTGCCATGGATCGAGTTAAGAGTCCCGATCCCGGTCTCACTGCACAGCAACGTGCCGACGAGTTGCACGACATGGTGAGTACAACATCCAGTGCGTTTATGGGGCTGACGGTTGGCTGTGCTCGCTGCCACAATCACAAGTTCGACCCGATCACGCATGCCGATTACTACGGAATGAAAGCCGTGTTTGCCGGTGTCCAACATGGTGATCGACCGATGAAAACTGCCGACTTTGAACGACGGCAAAAATCGATGGAAGAGATTCGCGAGGAACTGATTGTTGTCGATCGAGAGTTGTCGCGACTTGTCGAGTTGAGTGCCGAGCGGGAATCGCAGAACCCGAATCCCACGCGAGTTCGTCCGCCCGTTCAGCGGCAAGCCAACGTCGAGCGGTTTTCCCCTGTGAACGCCAGGTTCGTGAAATTCAGCATCGAAGCCACAACGGGTGGTGAACCGTGCCTGGATGAACTTGAAGTCTTCGAGACGAATACCCAATCGGGAACGAAACCTCGAAACCTGGCTTTGGCGAGTCACGGTACTGTTGCGACATCATCATCCAACCTGCCGGGGTACGAAATCCACCAGTTGAAATTCGTCAATGACGGACGATACGGAAATTCGGCAAGTTGGATTTCGAACGAGTCGGGGCGTGGCTGGGTGATGCTTGAGTTTGCCGAACCTTCCGAGATCGACCGTGTTGTATGGAGTCGCGACCGACCGGACGATGGTAAGTTTCAAGATCGAATTCCAACGCAATATCGCATTGAAGCAGGACTGACGGCCGAATCACTGAAGGTCATTGCGACCTCCGATGACCGAATCCCCTTCAACGGTAAGACAACATCAGCACCGACATTTGACGGGCTGAATGACGAGGAGCGAGATCTTGCAAGACGGCTGACAGCGCAACGTGCAGCACTTCAGCAACGGCGACAAGTACTCTCGATGATGGACCTCGTCTATGCGGGGCGATTTGTCACGCCAGAACCAACGTATCGGCTTCATCGTGGCGACCCGCTGCAACCAAAAGAAGCGGTGCCACCATCGGGATTACGTTCATTCGGTTCACCGTGGCAAGTGGGAAGTGAGTCAGCGGATTCTGAAAGACGGCGAGCGCTAGCCGGCTGGATTACGTCGTCAGATCACCCTTTGACGGCTCGAGTCATGGTTAATCGAATCTGGCAATTCCATTTTGGCCAGGGGCTGGTTTCAACGCCAAGCGACTTCGGTCGTAACGGTGTCTTGCCGTCACACCCATCGCTTTTAGATTGGCTCGCGAGCGAATTACGCGCGGATGGTTATCCCAAACGATTGCACCGATTAATGGTGACATCAGCCACGTACCGACAGTCGAGCGAGTCGCGATCGGATGGCATTCAGTTAGACGCTACAACTCGGCTTTTATGGCGATACCCGCCGCGGCGACTTGAAGCAGAGTCGATTCGCGATGCCATCCTGACGATTGCTGGAAACATTGACGATCGCATGTATGGGCGCGGGTTTGACTTGTTTGAGTCGAACACGAACTACGTTAAGGTCTATACCTCAAAACGAGAGTTTAGTTCCGCCGAATGGCGTCGGATGGTTTACCAGTCAAAGCCCCGTATGCAACTTGACGAGATCTTCGGTCAGTTTGATTGTCCTGACGCAGGTCAGATCGCACCGAAAAGAACCTCGTCGATCACTGCGCTACAAGCGCTGAATCTGCTCAACAGCCGGTTCATCTTGCGACAAGCGTCAGAGTTCGCAAATCGATTACGCCGTGATGCGGGTGATGATCCTGCTGTTCAAGTTCAACAGGCTTTTGAGTTGGCTTTTCATCGAAAACCGAGTGTCGATGAAATCGGAGAGGCGAGTCGATTTATTCTCGCCCACGGGCTTGAGGCGTTTTGTCGAGCGACATTCAATGCGAATGAATTCCTGTTTGTCTTCTGAAATCGAGATCAGAATGAACCTTGACCGCCCCGGCCACCTTGTCCGCCTTGCCCACCCTGACCAGCCATGCCACCTTTTTTCGGTTTGCTGATTGAAAACTCAGTGATCTTGTATTCTTCGTCCTTATCCTTTTTGACGGTGAACGAGATGATTTGATTCTTTCTGTTACGAAGGGATCGTTTGGTGTTCGTCTGGCTTGGGTTTGGCTGCAGCTCTGTGACCGGAGATATCGCGTCTGTGATTTCTTCGAGTTTTTCTTCCGATAATTCGCCATCACGGATCTGCCCGATCAGGCCTTTGGCTTTGGGACTGACGAACTCGGCAGCCGCTGCGGTATCTCCATCAGCGATCGCAACGCAGAATCGATAGAGAACATCTTCTATGCTGCCTGGTGTCAGGTTTCCAGCAGGGCTTCCCGCCCCGCCTGGCTGTCCCGGCATTGAGGTTTGTGGTCCATTTGCCCCACCCGGTCCACCCGGTCCACGCATTTGGGGTGCGCCTGGATTCTGAGCGTGAGCACCGCCTGAACTGGTCATTCCAGGGGCTGAAGCTGAGCCTCCCGCATGAGCCATTGCGCCGGGCGGCATGGCTGGTCCGTTTGGCATCGCTGGGGCGTTCGATCCTGAGTTTCCACCTGGGGCGCTATGGGCCATCATTTTTGACATGTCCATCGTCGACGGGCTATTCGAATTCGCACCGGCTCCGCCACCAGGAAGACTCGGCGTTGACATATGGGCCATGTTTGGCGAATTCGAACCCGAGCTCGAACCGGAATTCGAACCCGAACTGGAACCTCCGCTACTGTTGCCAGTCATATGCGCTGCATACTGCTGACTATTTGGCGACATTGAAGACGATGACGATCCAGAAGATGATTGCGATCCTGGTGTTGCTGTCGGGGTCGGCATCTGCATATGGGCCATGTTCATATGTGCCGATCCACTGGAGTTACCTGAGGTAGCTCCAGGCATGCTGGGGACGGGCATAGCAGGGCCTGTCATAGCAGGGCCTGCGGGTGCGACAGATGTCGTCTGACCCGGAACGGAGGTTGTCGTTCCCGGAGTGTTACTCGATCCACAGCCAATCAGACTTGCGGCCACGATCAAAGAGAAAGAATCCTGCCATACCTTGAAACGGTTGCAGATCATTATGAACACCTTGAATCGAAAAGTGGAACGATATGAACGCTCCGATAGAACTGCCATTTTAAAACAAATGGCAAAACCAACGTGCGAAAGTCCTCTGACTATGCCAATTTTTTAATGTCATTGCAAGTTCTTGGCGAAATAACGGAAATTCTCACGAAACTATTTTCGTCGCTTCCTCAGCGAAATCTGGCGAGGAAATCCAGATTCTCGATGAATGACGGCATGGTTCATCTCCGACTCGTTCTGGCGAAGTTGCAATCACGCGTTCTTTTTTGAGTAAATCCTCGTTTAGAAGCTTGCCCTGGTTTCCGTGGAACCAGATCCCCAAGTCACCCGTTCGGATCAATCGTCGCAATCCGAGGCTCAGTCGTCCCATCGTCCAACGGGCGTTAATGTCCTGCAGCGGGCGAATTCGAAGATCGCCATCCGTATCGCGATAGAGCATCGCATCGATTCCGAGCGGACCAAAATATCCAAGCGACTTTAAATGGGATGCAGCATTTAAGGCTGTAGAAATCGCATCCTGCCACAAGTCATGGTTGGCAAAAGATCGTGACTCATCACCTGCAAACCCGCTTCCTGCATACTGTCCACGTTCGTCGACGAGCATGGGTGAGATTCCAATCAATTTTGGAGGCTCATGTTTCGGGATTTCGATCTGAATCCCCACTTCATCGATGCGTTCGACCCAAGGTTCAAAAAACACGGCTCCTTGCTGATTCAGCCGGCGTCGAACCCAGTTCTTGTCGGTCTCCGTCGCGGGACCTCTCCCGAGGATGCGCTCGCGAGCCGACATCCCGAACTCGGCCTTGATCACCCAGCGGCTTCCGGAGTCATGGGTCATTCGAATCGCATCGTCGAGTTCTTCAGGCGACTCAATTTTTCGTGAGCCGTCTATTCTGAAATCCCCTCGCTGTTCAAGCTCGTTCGATGTCGCTCGTGAATTAGCCTGCCGAACAGCGTTTTCAGGTGGTGCTTCCATGGTCCAGCCGAATTGGATTGCCAGCTTTCGAACCTCGGCCGACCAGCCCCACGGAACGAATTCCACCTCGCGCGGAACATCTGAAAGCGAAGTGACCGGCACGACAGAAGGCAAACCTCTTCGAGTCGCTTCCAGGAAAAAGTTCGGCTCGATCGGCAAGGGGGTCCAGATCCAGTCGCCATCTTCCGCGATCGCCAGCCAGGCCGTTGCGAGCTCGGCATTTAATCTTCTTAACGCCGCTGAGGGTTCATACCTCGGGTCGGCCAGTCGATGCTCAAAGTCAAAGTTACCGTAGAAAAATCGGGCCATCCGTCAAACGCTCTCTTTACGACGCTCGTCGATTTTTCTTTGGACGAGAAATGATCTTTCACAACGTTGTATGGAATTTTACCGGGATTTGAATCGAATGCCCATAAGTCACGAGGCGCCTACAATCCTGAAGGATGAAAAACCTGACTTGAATTCAATGGGATGTGACAGGTTCTGGCAATCTTTGATAGAACTCAACATCAATCCTTACCTGGATCTGTCGCTCAATTTCGGAAACAGACTGATGTCCGCTCCCTATCTCGACCTTGTCATGTCGCTCAGGCAAGGATTTCCACAACCGGTTTCAGACCGCGTACACGATGCTTATTTCGTGTTTTCGTTTCTGCGGGCACTCGATCAACTCGACGGTATGAAGTCGGTCACACCGTTGCTGGGTAAGACCCAGACGCTGGACTATGACGCCGCCAAACGCTCTGAAGTTGCAGAGGGATCTCTGCCGCTTGAGCAGGTGACGCAGACTTTGGTTGAACACTTGTCGGGGATGTTCATCTGGGGGCATCCTCGCGCGCAGATTAATGTCATCCCGCCACCCACAATTGCCAGCATTATCGGTGGTCTGCTCCCTTCGATTTACAACCCCAATCTCGTCAGTGAAGAATCATCGCGGCAGGTCGCTGTTGCAGAAGTCGAAGTCTCGTCGATGACCGCTGATCTGGTTGGTTACGACCCGATTCGGTCCGCAGGTCTGTTCACATTCGGTGGAACAGGAACACTGTTATACGGCGTAAAGCTGGGACTGGAGAAAGCCTGTCCAGGGACCGCACAGCTTGGTGCACGCGAGCGGGCCGTGATCTTTTGTTCTGAGCGCGCCCATTACGCCTGTCTGAGCGTGGCAAACTGGCTCGGGATCGGGCGCGAGAACGTCATCCAGATTCCCTGTTCTCCAGAAAACGAAATGCGAACGTGCCTGCTGGAATCGATGGCCCGCGACGTTTTGAAAGAAGGAGGCAAAATTGCCGCAATTGTGGCCACGATGGGGACGACGGACCATTTCGGACTGGATGATCTGAAATCCATTCACGAGATTCGCGACCGGCTGGTCGACGAATTTCATCTGGATTATCACCCGCACGTTCACGCAGACGCAGTCATCGGTTGGGCCTGGTCCGTTTTCAATGATTATAACTTCGATTCTAACCCGCTTGGGTTTCGCCATCGGACGGTCAGAGCACTCGCCGGTACGCGACGACGTATTCAGCAGCTTCCCCTTGCAGATTCGATTGGGATTGACTTCCACAAAACAGGGTTCACGCCGTATGTCTCAAGCTTATTTCTGGTGAAAGACGCAATCGATCTCGAACTGATTACGAGAAAACAATCCGACACGCCTTACCTGTTTCACGACGGCCACTATCATCCCGGCCGGTACACGCTCGAAACGTCACGAAGCGGAAGTGCACCGATGTCAGCCCTGGCCAACCTGCGATTGTTCGGAAAAAACGGCCTCCGAGCGTTGCTGGGTCACGTCGTCTCTATGGCCGAAGTGTTGAGGGAACAGCTTGAAGGACATGCGGCCACGACTGTCGTGAATCGAGGAAACTTCGGTCCGGTCACGCTGTTTCGCGTGTATCCAGATGGGGTCGATACTTTCGGAGTCGCCGAACGCGAACAGAAGGATGCGTCGTATCGGGATCAACTTCGGATTCACAACGAGTACAACCGGCGCATCTATCAGGTCGTTCAAGCCGATGCACTGCATGGGGATGGTGTCGTGATCTCGTTGACCGACTGCTATCGCGAAACCGATTACGGCGAACCGATGGTCGCTTTGAAAAGTTATCTGCTGAGTCCCTTCGCGGAAGAACAATACATTAACGCGGTCCTGGAATCGCTTTGGAAAGCCCGTGCAACAATTGCCGCTGAAGCGGTCAAATCCCCATGATCCAAGATTGCGGCGAGGTTGTCGGTTCTCGTAGAGGAGGCTTCCAGCCTCCACAAAAGTTTGTGCCGTACTGGCTGAAGCCAATGCTAAGACTTGTGGGTCGCCGTTTTCAACTTTAAAAAAACGGACAACTTCGGCGCGTTGTTGGTTCAACCGGTCCATCATAGAATCTGTTGACAACGTTCGTTACCCGAAAGCTGAGTCGTTTGTGATTCATCCGCCGATCGTTTGAAAGACGTTCCATGTTGCCCCGCCGCGAAGTATTTCCCCATGTCATCGAGATGAACTATCAGGCCCGTAGACGGCTCGGTTGTTCCGTGTATCTCGTACACGATGCAGGGGAATGGATGTTAATCGACATCGGTTTTGAAGAATCGACCGACGAATTCGTCAATATGATCAGGCAGATGGACTTTTCACTGGCCAACTGCAAGTACCTCGTTGCCACGCATGCCGATGTCGACCATATTCAAGGATTGAAACGAGCAAAAGAACTGTTGCCAGGCGCGATCACAGTTGGACATCCCGACTGCAAGAAGGTGCTCGCCGATGGGGATCGGATTGTGACCTATGCCGAAATTGCCGCTCAAGGAATCTCCATCGATCTTCCTGAGATCAAGATTGAACAGACGATCAACGAAGGTGACACTTTAAAGGTTGGAAAGCTGTCGCTGGATGTCTGGAATACCCCCGGTCATACCTCCAGCCAGCTTGCGTTTCGGCTTGGCGACCTGTTGTTTTCGGGCGACAACATTTATCGAGATGGAGGTGTCGGTAATGTTGACGCACATCACGGGTCGGATATCCCGGCGTTTATCAAGTCTCTCGAACGAATCCGCGATTCGGACGTCAAATGGCTGCTACCCAGCCATGGTCCCATCTTTCGCAAGAATGATGCAATGCTTCAGAAGACAATCGATCGGCTGACGGGATACCAGCACATGGCCGATTTCGGAACTTGTGCGGTCGATTGGCCGTTGCTGGATGAATGGGAAGAAGAACTTGTTCGCGGGTTCGACCCTGACAACGCCTGAATGGCTTGTGGTGCTAGTCCGTTGTCAAGACTTAATGTTCGGGTGGTGTGCCACTGCATCGGAGTCTTCTCCGACGCAGTGTCTTCCATATTTTTGAGGCAATCGAAATGCACTGGGTGACCAAAGACGGTCATCCAGTGGCACCCGAATATCGTATTTAAATTGGACATCGCACTAAGGCCAGTCGAATCCCAGATCCAGTGCCGGGGCCGAATGCGTTAACGCTCCGACGCTGATTCGTTCCACTCCGGTTCGTGCGATCCCTCCGACGGTCTCAAGATTCACTCCGCCGGATGCTTCGAGCAACACCCCTGGAGCGAAACGATTTCGCATCGAAACCGCTTCGCGCAATGTCTCGACGTCCATATTGTCGAGCAGCACAATGTCGGGTGAGCCTTCCAGAGCATCTTTCAACTGAGCGATCGAATCGACTTCGACTTCAATCGAAACGCCCTCTGGAGATTTCGCACGAGCCGTTCGGATCGCCTCGGCAATACTGGAAGACTCGGTCCACGCCGCGATATGGTTGTCCTTGATCAGCACTCCATCATAAAGGCCCATGCGGTGGTTCGTCCCACCCCCGCAGCGAACCGCATATTTTTCCAGCAATCGCCAACCGGGAAGGGTCTTACGAGTATCCAGAATCTCCGCATGCGTCCCGGCGACCGCATCGACAAACGTTCGTGTTAAGGTTGCGATCCCGCTGAGATGCGTCATGAAGTTCAACATCGTCCGTTCGCCGATCAACAGCGACGACAGTGGTCCCGAAACCTTGGCAATCACGGTGCCAGGATAGACTTGATCGCCATCCTGACGAAAAGCATCCCAACGGACTTGATCATCAAGCTTGGCAAAGACCATGCGGCCGATCGGTGAC
>JBAXBD010000082.1:0-14018 GCA_037142165.1 Schlesneria sp.
CGGGCGATTGCACGTCGTTTGGCCTGTCGGGGGCATTGCACGCGACGCAGGGTGGCCAGATCGCCGCTGGCTCGAATTATGAATTTTAGCGAATCTTCCCGCCCTTCAGCTATGGAGCCGGGCGGCAGTGGGTTTGGAAAAAGGTCGTTGTCGGGCGATTACCGGACGAAGGTTGTTCCGGGGCTGCGGTCGCACAGGCTGCGAAAGAGTTCGGCGTTTTGACTTGGGCCGATGCCGAAGCCGCTGGCTACAAGTACTCCGGCAAGCTGGCCGATGAATGGGGCCGGAACGGACCGCCGGAAAAACTGAAAGCCCTGGCCGCGAAGCATCGCGTGAAGACGGTGGCCAATGTCACGACGGTCGACCAGGTGCGTGATGCGATCTGTAACGGCTACGGAGTCACCGAGGCGAGCCGGTGGGGGAACCCGGGCAATAGGTGGGAAACCCGCGACGGGCGCATTGTGGGGCGACGAACCGGCGAATGGGGCCATCAGATGTGCATTGACGGCTATGACGGAAGCAGCCCGTCAGGACGCAAGTACTTCCATATTCAGAATTCGTGGTTCCCGGATTCGCACCCGACCCCGATCGACGATTCGCCTGTGTGTGGGTTTTGGGTCGAGGAGGCGGACGTCGAGTTCATGCTCGCCCCTGGCGATTGCTGGGCTTTTAGCGATTTTGAGGGTTTTCCGGCTCGATTGCCCGAATTATTTCCTCAAACCGTCAACGCCAGGCCGGGCGCGAAGGAGGCGCAACAAAGAGCCAAGACGGTATTGGCTCCGTAAATGAGCCGTAGCATGGGCTTTAGCCCGTGCTGCTTTCAACACGCAAGAGGCACGGGCTAAAGCCCATACTACGAGGGTTTTCGACATGTACGATTCTGAAGGCATGAAAAACGTTTTCCGGTTGGGCATTGGGACCATTATCTTCCTCGTTGCTGCTGTGGTGGCGTTATCGTTGAAAGCCTTTGGCGATGACGGTGTGACGCTGTTTCCGATGGACGACGGCGTGTCTCTGTTCGACTCGCCGCTGGAATTATTCCCGGTCGAACAGCCGGCATCCCTGGAAAAGCCGGAAATCGAGCTGCTGTTGTTCGAGTCGCCAAAAATTGAGGTGAAAATCGAACAAGTGCTCGCCGATGATTTCGGGCGAAATCACGATCGCTTGTCCGGTCGAAAGCGGCCCGTGATGTACTGCTACGGCCCGGCCTGGTGCATTCCCTGTGGCAAGATGTTCGACAAGGTCAAAACTGGGGATGCTCGCATCGATGTGCGGTGCGTCAAGCACGATGACGATTCGACGTTTCCCGCGTGCGTGCGTGAGTATGCCGTCCAGTTTGGTTACCCGGTGCAATATTGGGCGACACCCAAAGGGGCCGGGGCGCTGCATCACGGGGTGAAGACGCTCGACGAATTGGTCGAGTTCGTTCGGCTGGAGCCGGGCGAAACACCGCCCATTCGCGGTTTTTCCCGTCAGGTGTCGACGGTGTTGAAGGAATAACACCGATCGACATTCGCCCTTCGTCTCTTTTTTCAAGCAAGGTGACCAAATGGATTTGAAGCCTGAAGAGATCATCGCCATCGGCAGCGTCTTCAAGGACAAGGCGATCGGCGAAGCCAAAGGAAAACTTCCTGAAGGAGCTGTGTGCCCGGTCAACTTCAAGGTGCATGTTCAGGGTACGGTGACAAAGGGGCACGGCACTCCCGAAGTGACGACGACGGTTGAACCGAAAGTCACTCTCGAAAGCTTCAATGTATTTTGCTTCCTTTTGAGAGAGCTGGGCATTGGAGCCGAGCGGCTCAAGCGTGCCCTGGCTGGCGTGCCGAATCCCGCCAAGCTGGAAGCTGACAGCGAGTTCTTTGACCTCTTCAGTGATGCGGCTGCCGCATTGCGGAAGAAGCTACCAAAGGAGCGAATCACGACGAACGGTAAATCGGGCAGTGTCACGATGGTTGGAAGTGCGACGAAAATCGTGAAATGAAGGGCGGCGTCACATGTTCGATTCGATATTGGCGAAGTGCTTACGGTGCTCCGATTTCGTCGCCTTGACGGCGGATGCGGACGCTCTGGCGTTTGGTCGGTCGATGGTGACTCAGACGAGCTCCGCACTTTGGAGCTACGATCAGATCGTCAAGGACTCTCGTTTCGGTCGCGTGATCGCGGACGCACTCTATTCTGCGATCGTCTCTTCGGGCAGTCCGGCAGCGGCGATGTTGTATGTCAATTATGGGATTGATCTCAGCCTGGACGCGACCCAGGCCGGACTTGATCAAATCGCGGCATCGGTGCCAGCACTGGCTTCGGCGTGTGCTGAGCTAAAGTCGCTCGGGTGCTGGCAGGTGTCCGTGTTTGCCTCGCGTGGTGTGACGTGGTCGCCAGCCGTTGCTGACATCACATTTCATCGCGCCGCGAATGTCGCTGCGGACAGGTGGGAACAGTTAGTCAACAATACCGTTCCAACGCTCTTGTCGCAGGGTAAGAATTGGGCTGAAATCAAGACTGCAATTAATGGAGTTTTCTGATGCCACTCTCCGTTATTCAGTCAACTGCGGGCAAGCAGGGTACCGCTGGCAACGGGCTGTCGATAACTTTCGGAAGCAGCGTTACCGCAGGTAATACGATTCTCGTCGCCATCTGCTCTTACGGGCCCGACATCCCCGTCGTGACTGACAATCTGGGGAATGTGTATGTGTGCGACTTTCGTGCGAGTTCCACGGCTAATGCGGTCGGCAATTCCTCAACTCACATTTTTCGCGCTCAGTCGGTAGTCGGTGGAAGTTGCACTTTTACGATTCTGAACAACTGCAATGTTGTTTCTACGCAGTTCTGGTCTGCAGGCGCTGTTGAATGTTCACCAGTAATTCCGACCGCACAAAGTGCGGGAGGATATGCAACAACTGGGACAGCTGCGACAGCGGGAGCAATTACAACTGGTTCAGCAAATTCTCTTGTCATTGGCACGTGCGGAAGTTTTGGTGCAACTGTACCCGTTTTGTCAACGACAGGGTTCACCAGTTTCGGCCCGAGTGGGACGGCGGCTTACGTTGCGTTCGATTGCGCATATCAATTGTATTCGTCGATTCAATCAAGTTTGAACATGACGTGGACCGTCTCTTCCAGTTCGTGGTTTGCCGGGTCGATGGCCTATGTTAGCGCCCCGTCTTCCGGCGGCGGGGTCCCACTGATCGGTGAAGGGCTGGTGTTTAATTGAGTAACTACAAAGGTGATATTGCTGCCGGATCAACGATCCGATTCAGCTTCAACACCCGAGACACGAGCGGAAATCCAATCACGCTTGCGGGCAGCCCCGTCGTATCGATCTATAAGGGTGGCAACTCGACTCCATGTGGGACTGCGCCTGTATTGACCGTCAACTACAACAGTCAGACGGGTCGCCATATGGTGACTGTCGACATGAGCCTGGACGCAACTTTCTACGCGACTGGCAATGATTTTTTTGCGGTGATCACGACGGGAACTGTCAGCGGAATATCCGTCGTTGGTGTTGAGGTTGCGCAATGGTCGATCGGCAATCGCACGATTGTTACGGCTGCTTCTGTTCGCGCCGAGATGGATTCGAATTCGACGAAACTGGCAAACCTGGACGCGGCCGTTTCCAGTCGGTTGGCAAGCAGTGCTTACACTGCTCCACCGGCTGCCGGACCAACGGCCGTCGCGATCCGTCAGGAGATGGATTCGAACTCGACAAAGCTGGCAAACCTGGACGCGGCCGTTTCCAGTCGTTTGGCGAGCAGTGCCTACACCGCTCCGCCGGCTGCCGGTCCAACGGCCGTGGCGATTCGTCAGGAAATGGACGCGAGCTCAACAAAGCTGGCACACCTGACGGGCGATGTCGCTCTGCACTCAGACGCGTTGACGATCGAAGCGGCGATCGCTGGACTTGGCGGGGGAACTGGCGGTGGGACGTGCACCGGCTTCAGCTCCGGCGCGCTTTCACAACTCGCTGGAATTTCGATCGCCGTACAGCTTCCTGCAAATATCAGTGCGAGCCAGGGGACGATCGAACTGACGGCGGGGGATGACTATCTCGCCTCGAACAATCGGTCGTTCAATATCACGTTTACCGGGACGCTGCCGGACATGACCGGTGGGACGGCCTACATCGCGTTTACCTCAGCCAAACGGGTTGTGCGAGTCATTCAGATGACGATCGTATCATCGACGACGTCGACGCTGGTGATTCAAGTGCAACTGACGGCGGCTCAGACCGGTTCCTTTGAAGTTGGGGCTGGGACGTGGGAACCGCAATTTACGACGGCTGCCGGGTTGAAATGGTCGATTCCGAGTACTTCCGCAAATCCTTGGGTTTTGCTGGTGGATGCGCGACCGAGTTGATTGCACGGGCTAAAGCCCATGCTACGAAGGAAGCATGATGCCGAGCATTGTCTATGGACCAGGTAAGCGAGAGGGGCAAGCGGCTGAGCCGCCGGCTCGGCCGATTTCGGCATGGGAGTGCCTTGCCGATAAGGTGCCCTATATGCCGCAGCCCCAGCAACGTCGGGTCTCAATGCTGATGTTGCGGGTGGTCTGCTGCTGGCGGCTGGAGGATATCGGGCATTTGTTCGAACTGCATAAGGGGCACGTGTCTCGCGAAGTCGAACGAGCCAGGCTCGAAGTCGCTGTGATCCTGAAGGATGCCGGCGTCGATGTGTCGCCGGAGATTCGACCGGATGACGCCGATCCACTCGATGAGAAAGTCACCGTTCGGCTGACAACCACGGAAAAACGGGCACTCGGCAGAATGGCGGGCTTGTCCGGCCAGTCCGATTCGAGACAGGCTCGGCAACTGATTTTACGCGGTGGGCTTTTACTCGAGGATCCTCCGCAAGAAGGGGAAGACGATGCCATCACGAGCGCCGAGATACCGCCCTGCATCGCCAAAGCGGCGTAAGGACGATCGACCGAGCAGTTCGAAGCGGGGTTACGACTCTCGCTGGAGACGAGCTCGCAAACGCAAACTGGCGGACGATCCGCTATGTCAGCGTTGTTTGGCAAACGAGCGATCCGTGATTGCCGCGGAAGTGGATCACATTGACCCGGTCGATGGCCCGAATGATCCGAAGTTCTGGGACTCGACGAACTGGCAATCGCTGTGCAAAACGTGTCACAGCAAAAAGACCGTGCTTGAGGACGGTGGATTCGGACGGGAAAAGCGGACTTCGCCGTGATGTGGAATTTGTCTCGAAAGGGTTTCTGATGATTCTGTTTATTCTGTCGCTGGTTGGGCTGCTCACGCTGTTGGTGCTCGTCTTCGACTTCCTCAATCCGGTTATCTGTGAAAGCTTGCTTTGCGAAGTGTGGCTCGAATGGTGCGAACGTCGGGTCGGATTCGGCACCGTGATTGCGTTTCTCGCGATCGCGGCGGCAGCGTATGTTTCGGGACATCTTTGCTTCGGGGGTTGATCGTGGGAAAACGGGGCCCGAAGCCGACGCCGGCGCCGATTAAGAAGAAGCGGGGAACGTATCGACCGGACCGCGACCAGGGGGTTGTTCTGCCCGAGGCGATCGCGGTACCGACGTGCCCGGCATTTCTGGACGAAAAGGCGCAGGAACTGTGGGACCAGCTTGGCCCATCCTTGGTCGAGGCCAAATTGCTGACAGAATCGGACGTGATGTCGTTTGCCCTGCTCTGCCAAGCCTGGTCGGATTGGCAGGAGGCGATCGCTCATATCAATCACAGTGGGATCGTGGCCTGCAGCGAAAGCGGGAACGAATACCAGGCTCCCGCTGTCGGCGTGCGGAATAAAGCGTGGGCGATGGTTTTGAAGGGCTGTCAGGAGTTTGGGCTGACGCCCAGCTCGCGGACGGGACTGGTGCTTCCGAAAGGTCCGGCGGAGGATGAAGAGACCGCCGAGACACGAGCGATTCTCGGGATGTGATTCGTAGCATGGGCTTGAGCCCGTGATTTCGGGCGAAATCACGGCGTGCACGGGCTAAAGCCCATGCTACGAAATGCGCAAGTCGACCGCTCATTTCATGAGCCGTACGGATCGCATTAAAGCCCTGAAGACATTGAAGACCGGTCGCCCCATGGGCGAGCTGGAAACGCTCTGCATTGAGCGGCAATTGCGGGATTTGTCGAACGCTCAGAAGCGGGGGCTGATCTGGGATGAGGCGGAAGCTCAGCGCGCGGTCAAGTTCTTTTCCCTGCTGAGTCACTGGAAAGGTCCGTGGGCGGGAAAGCCGGTCACGCTGGAGCCATGGCAGGAGCATTGCCAGATTGCTCCGCTGTTTGGCTGGCGGAAAAAGGATGGAACTCGCCGGTACCGGGAAGGGTACGATGAGGAACCACGTAAGAACGGCAAGACAACCAAAGCGGCGGGGATCGCGTTGTTTGGCCTGGTGGCCGATCGCGAAGAAGGGGCGGAAATCTTCGCCGCTGCGACCAAGCGCGATCAGGCGAGGATTCTGTTTCGCGATGCGACGAAGCTGCTCCGGCGATCGCGGGCGCTTCGCGGCCAGGTGGAACTGTTTAAGCACTCGGTGACGTGCCCTCGGTTGTCGTCATCCTTTGTGCCGCTCAGTTCCGAAGGGAATTCGCTCGACGGACTCAATCCCCACATGTGTCTCATCGATGAGTTGCACGCTCATCGAACCCGGGAAGTTTATGACGTTTTGGCGACGGCGATGGGTGCTCGATCGCAACCGTTGCTCTATTCCATCACCACGGCAGGTTATGACCGGCAAACCGTTTGCTGGGAACGACATGAATATGCCGTGAAGCTACTCAAGCAGGAACTGGAAGACGATTCGTTTTTCGCGTTCATCTGTGGAGCGGACGACGGGGACGACTTCAATGATCCGAATGTCTGGGCCAAGGCAAATCCCAACCTGGGAATCTCGCTCAAAGCGGAGTTCCTGCGATCGCAGGCCCTGAAGGCGAAGCATTCGCCGAGTTACGAAAACACCTTCCGCCGGCTGCACCTGAATCAGTGGACCGAACAGATGGATCGCTGGTTGCGGATGGCGTTGTGGGATCGGTGTTTTGAAGAATTCTCGCCATCGGATTTGAACGGCATTCAGTGCTGGGGTGGGTTGGATTTGTCGAAGACATTGGACACAACGTCACTCGTGCTTGTGTTCAGAATCGAGGGTGAATTCTACCTTCTGCCGTACTTCTGGATTCCTAAAGAAAACGCGAGGCGTCGGGAAGAAGAGGACGGCGTTCCCTATACGCAATGGGCGAGATCCGGACACCTGTTTTTGACCGAAGGGGACGTCGTCGATTATCGCGAAATCGCGAGTGTGATCCGTTGGGCTCGCGAGCGGTTTGGGTTGCGCCGGATCGCATTTGACCCCTACAACGGGACGCATTTCGCAAACGAAATGGCTGACGAAGGATTCGACATGATCGAGTTCGGCCAGACGTGGCGCAACCTTGCCGATCCTTCGACGGAATTCGAGAAGCTCGTGACGAGTTACAAGGTCCATCACAACAACCATCCGGTCTTAACCTGGCAGGCGGGAAATGTGGCTGTAAAGCGAAACATGGATGGACTGATCAGGCCGGTGAAACCGGGCAGCCAGGACGCGAAAAAGATCGACGGAATTGTCGCGACGATCATGGGTTTGGCGATGGCGTTACGACCTGACGATACGTATCGGCCAGTGTATGAGGACCGGGGTTTTGGCGAGGTTGGTTAATGCACAATTCAACGATGGCCGCGAATCAACGTCGACGCATGGCAGCGGAGAACCGGGCCGCGAAACGCCGTCCACGAAACGCGACCGGTAACCCGGAATCGCAGTCAGTTCCGCTCGATCCAGACTACTGGGAAGAACTCGGCTGGATGGGCGTCAGGTCAGATGCCGGCGTCCGGATGAATCACCAACAGGCGATCGGTCATCCTCCGATCTGGCGAGCGATCAACCTGCTTGCGCGTGGCGTGGCGAAATTGCCATCGAACGTGTATCGGCTGTCGGACGACGGAAACGATTCGTCGATTGACAAGGCCCATCCGGCTCATTACCTGCTGACGAAGAAGCCAAACGCGAATATCCGGGCTTATGTCTGGAAATGTTCCATGATGTACCACGCGCTCCTTCGCGGGAACGGTTACAGCGGGATCGTCCGACGTGGGGCCGATCCAATCGGGCTGATTCTATTGGACCCCACCAAAACGGAACCGTTCTGGGTTGGCGACCAGCTGTGGTACAAGACTGAGGCCGGTACCCAAAAAAGGAAGCTGCCGGCTGCCGACGTCTTCCATCTTCGCGGCCTGTCGTTCGACGGGATTGTCGGTCACGACATTCTGCACATCATGTGTAACGCGATGGGCATGGGGCCCGCCGGTCGTAAGTGGATGTCGAAGCTGCTCAGTCGCGGATCGACGGCCGGAGGCCTGCTGCAGCTCCCTCGGGAACTGTCGCCGGAATCTCGCCGCAAACGGCAGGAAGAGTTCGACAAGTATCAATCCGGACTCGACAATGCATTTAAAACGCTGGCCCTCGAAGACGGCGCGAAGTGGATCCGGACGATGATCACTCCACAAGAGGCGATGATCTTCGAGGTTCTCGGGGCTGATGCGAAGCTGGTGTCAAACATTTTCGGCATTCCGGCTCATAAGCTCGGGGATGACTCGAAGTCGTCTTACAACAGCTTGGAGCAGGAGAACAAATCTTATCTGGATGAATCACTCGACCCCTGGTGCATCGAGTTCGAGACGGAGGCCTCCGACAAGCTGCTCACTGAAGAGCAAAACCGGTCTGGAACTCATGAAGTTTATATCGATCGCACGGCACTAGAGATTGGCGACCTGAAGAGCCAGGCTGAGGCATTTACGTCGCTCGCGAACAATGGGCTCGTTTACCCTGACGAAGCCAGAGCCAGAATGAACATGGCACCGATGCCTCACGGAGAAGGAAAAAAACTCCGGCTGCCGGTCAATATCTCGGTTGACGGGAAAATTGCCGGAGCGGAATCGCCGTCGGCGGCTCCTCCGACCGAACCGCCATCGAAAGTTCCGGCTGATCCGAATCAGCCTTTGAAGAATGCGGCTCGCGACCTGGTTGCCGATCGGCTTGGAAGGCTCGACAAGATTGTCGCTGATCAGCTTCCAAAAGTGACATCCAAAGGGGAAGCGGCCGTCGCTGATTTCTGGCGAAATCATCGGGACCGGATCGCGGACGCGTTGAAGCCGATCTTGCCCGTGCTGGCAATCGCGAATGGATTGGAAGCATGGCCGGTGTCGGCGGAAGAGCTGGGGGCGTCAACGGAGGCCCTGAACGATTTCAAATCTCAGATCTCAAAATAATTGCACGGGCTGAAGCCCATGCTACGAAGGAAAGACCATGACCAAGCCCATCATTCTTCGCAATGCCGCTGCCGACACGCCGGAGCTGTGGTTCTACAGCGAATTCGGGTCGGACAATTACGGATATGGAGATTGTATTTCGGCGAACGCCGTCAAGGATGCGCTCTCGCAAATCGGCCAGCCTCGCAAGATGAACGTGATGATCAACTCCGCGGGCGGCGACGTCTTCGAGGCCTCGGCGGTCTACAACATGCTGAAAAACTACCCGGCCAAAAAGAACGTGATGATTCACGGGCTGGCTGCGAGTTGTGCGAGCTGGGTGGCTCAGGTCGGCGATACGATCACGATGGCTGAAAACGGCCTGATGATGATTCACGACCCGGAAACCATGTCGTACGGAAACCAGGAACAATTGACCCGCGATGCGGCAATGCTCGGCCAGGTGAAGTCAACCATACTCGGAATCTATTCGGCTCGATCGACCAAATGTTCGGCTCAACGCTTCAGCGATGCGATGAGTGCTGAGACGTGGTACACGGCGAATGATGCGTTGGATGTCGGGCTGATCGATTCGATTGATCCGAATAAGACAATCACCTGCAGCTTTGATCCGAGACGATTCAGGAACGCTCCGAGCTGGATTAAGGAACGAGCGATTCCGGTTGACGATTGGAAAAAGATCATCAACGAGCGTCGTCAGCAACTGAATGAAGCTGAGGCGGGTTGATTCGGTTTTGTGCCACTGCTTTGGAGTCTTCGGAAAAGCAGTGTCTTTCAATTGCCGAAGAGCACTGCTTGGCCGAAGACGGTCAAGCAGTGGCACAAGAAATAAACGCGCAACGCTCCTTGAACAGATGACCGCCGCTTCGCCAGGGACGCCGTGCCAAGTCACGGGAAAGCCCTCGGGAGTGCAAGAAGTTTGTCGCGCTCAAATGTGCTGACGCTTCGCGGAATTCGGAAGACCGGCACGGGCTGAAGCCCATGCTACGGAGGATTTGCCGTGATCAAGGAATTGCGTGAAAAGCGGACGAAGCTCATAAAGGATTCTCGATCGTTCCTCGAACGAGTCGAAGGGGAAAACCGAGCCTTCAACGCTGAAGAAGATAAGCAGTGGGAGGTCATGAACAAAGAGATTACCGATCTCGGCATTCGGATCGATCGACTGCATAAACTGGAAGAGCAGGAAAAGGCTCTGGCCGTGGTTGTTGATCATGGCTTGGGTCAAGGTGGATCCACCGTCGACAATAAGTCGATCGGCGGCGATATGCCTGGCATGCGACAGGACGAGGCCTGGAATGTGCTGCTCAACGCCTGGTCGCGAGCCGAGAAGGGTGTTCGCACTCCGAAGAAGGTTGCTAACCGGATTCGCGAAGCGGCCAAGATTTGCGGATTTAATCCCACCAATCGACGAATCGCCGTTCCGCTGGAACGAGACTACGACAATCTGAGAAATCAGATGTTCGCTCGCCGCATTCGCAACGCGGCCGAATCGGTCGGAACCAACGCCAACGGCGGTTACACGATCCCTCAAGGGTTCGTGTATGCCCTCGAAGAGGCGTTGCTGTGGTTTGGTCCGATGATGCAGATCGCCGACGTCATGCGGACTGCAACTGGCAATCCTCTCCCTTGGCCTACCACGAACGACACCGCCAATAACGGTGTTCTGTTGTCGGAAGCCACGACTGTTGGAGCGTCTGTGATTCCTTCCTTCGGGCAAACGACTTTCAACGCCTACAAGTTCTCGTCGCAACTCGTCCAGATCAGCGCTGAATTGCTTCAGGACAGCGCGTTTGACATGGGTAAGGAAATTGGTGGCCAGTGCGGCAGTCGTCTGGGCCGTGTTATCAACACGTACCTCACGACCGGGACTGGAACGGGCCAGCCTCAAGGAATTGTGACGGGTGCCACGCTCGGTCTGACTTGTGCATCTGCCACGGCGATCGCATTCGATGAAGTGATCGGGCTGGAACACGCTGTTCCGGTGGCTTATCGCCATAACATGTCATACATGTGTTTGGACTCCACGATTCTCGCTCTGCGAAAGATCAAGGATTCATATGGTCGTTACCTGTGGCAGCAGTTCGCCAACTCGGGAACTCCCGATTTGCTGAACAATCGACCGCTGTACCGAAATCAGGACATGGCGGCGATTGCGACGGGCAACAAGACGATCCTCGCTGGTGATTTCAGTAAGTTCAAGGTGCGCATGGTTGGCGAGGTACGAGCTCGCCGACTGAGCGAACGATACGCGGACACCGATCAGGAAGCTTTCATCAGCTTCGTGCGATTGGATTCCAAAGTCCTGGACGCCGGAACCCATCCGATCGTCTACATGCAGCAAGCGTAATTTCGCAGCATGGGCTTTAGCCCGTGCCGCATGGGACTGATAGGACGTATGGGACGAATGGGACGAAATCTTTAAGATTCGTCCCGTTCCCTCCCCTTCTTTTGAAGAAAGAGTTTTATGCAAATCAAATTGCTCTGCGGTCGAGCTGGTGTGAACTACGCTCAAGCCGCTGGTGACATTGTCGAGGTCGATCCGGCAGAAGCGGGGCGATGCTACTCGGCAGGACAAGCCACGTTTGTTGACCCGGCGGACAAAGTCATCGCTCTGGCGGCGTCAGGGACACTGGACCCTACGGTTGCTCCGGTTGGCAGCCCGACGTCGACGGCTGTTCCTGTGGCAGCCGGCGCTTTGGCCGGTGACGAAGATGATGATGACGATGCCCTTCCTGACGACCCCAATGCCGCGCCAACGACGGCATTAGGAAAGGCCAAGGCTAAGGCCAAGGCTAAGAGCTGATCAGTGTCTTCGAATTGCTGAAGAGCACTGCTTGACCGAAGCCAGTCAAGCAGTGGCACAATACGCGCAACTTCGGCCCGAAAGCGTACTAGGGAACTGGGCGCAACTTCGGGCCACATTTTCACACGGAATTTTGAACAATGGACAGAATTCCTTTCGCCTTCGATATTGTGACCCAGCCAACCGTCGAGCCGCTGTCGCTCGACGAGGCGAAGTCACAATGTCGTTTGGATGGTGTGAACGACTATGACGCGGATCTGACCTGGCTGATTCAGGTCGCCCGGGAGAAGGTCGAAAACGATTCTGAGCGCGCTTTCATGACTCAGACTCGGCGGATTTGGTTTGACCAGTTCCCTAATGCGGGGAACCGGGGGCGTAATCTGATGAACCCGTTCCCGACTCAGCCCTGGCTGTACGGGGGTGCGATGCAGGCGTTGGAAATCCCCATTAAGCCGGTCGCGTCGATTACTTCGATTCAATACCTCAATCAGGCCGGGACGTGGGCGACGATGGATCCTGCGACGTATGTGGTCGACCTGGTGAGCTACCCTGTCCGGATCACTCCGGCCTATGGATACATCTGGCCGATTTGCCGCGTGCAGATCAATGCCGTGCAGGTCCTTTGCCAATGTGGAGCGACATCGGCAGCCGCCGTTCCCGCGATGGCTCGACATGCGATGCGGCTTTTGGTTGGCCATTGGTTTGAAAATCGCGAAGCGGTCGGGCAAGTCCCTGGTGCGATCGCGTTGGGTTATGAATCACTGATCAATGGCATTCGCTGGCACTGAGTCGCAGCGGCTAGAAAGTGGACCGGAAATGCCTGCTGGCAAACGTCGATTTCTGATCACGATTCAGCAGTCGGTGCAATCGGATGACGCCTCCGGGCAACCGTTGCACACGTGGGTTCCTTACTGCACGCGTTACGCTGACGTCGAGCAAACCTCTGGTACCGAACGTTTTCGCGGTCGGCAAATCGACGCGTCGATGACGCACGTCGCCGTGATTGTCAGCGACAGCGTAACCCGTGCGATTACTCCGGGCATGCGTTTTTTATGGCGGGGTCGAATTGTGAATCTGATGGTTGCGAAACCGTTAGACGGAAAAATCCGGGAGATCCAATTGATGGGTCAGGAATACGTTCAGGCGTGATTTTTGAAAGGCAACGTCGATGTTAAATTTCCTGGCGGAAGTGACGGCGGTGGAAAAGTTCCTGATGACTCGCAAGCCTTCGGACGGTCTGGCGGTGGCAAAGATCGTGCTGGCCTGTCTCGGCCCTGCGGAGAAAGCCGAACTGGCGACGATCCTGAAAGAGGTCGACCAGGTTGCCGACGAAGTGAAAACGGTCGCCGATCAAGTCGGCGATGCGACGAAGTGACAGCGTCAAGGAGCGTCAAATGAATGCGATTCAGCGAGCCATTCTGAATGGAATCGACGTATCAATCCGCCATGTTGAGGGCGACAACGTGCTAGTCCAAGTGAGAAAGGGGGATTGTGGTTTTCAGACACTCATTTCTCGCGAGGAGGCATTGAACACAAGGTTCGATCCGATCGATGTCGTGATCGATGAAAATTGCAGAAGACTTTTTAGAACCGCCGGGCTGCGGTGGGTGCACGATCCAAATGACAATCCGTTCCCAGGGCCGGAAGCTCGCCGAGATTACTGGCGACAAAGAATTGATTCGGAAATTCGATCAATTGGCGAGTCGGGACGCGACGCGTATCTCTCGAAAGGTGTTGACCAAGGGCGCGAACGAAATGCGGGACGAAATCAAGTTCCAGATTCGTCCCACCAAAACGAAGGGGCACTCGACCCGAGGAATTAAAGCGAATATCGGGTCACGACTCAAAAAGGTCCGAAAGACGAATCAGGTCGAGGCGTTGGCCGGAGTTGGCGTCGGAAAAAAAATGAAGGGGGCACGAGCAGCGCGAAACCGATTGTT
>JBAXBD010000083.1:0-13748 GCA_037142165.1 Schlesneria sp.
GACCAGAAGAAGCTGGTTCCAACTCCAGACTTGAGGATTTGAAAAAGGCCATTCAGAGGAAACGACAGGGATTTCTGGGCCTGTACTTCGCCGCAGCCAAATCCGGTACATGAAATCGCACAAAAGAATGCGGTATCAATGAAGAGGTTGGTCGCCGACATGAGAATGAGCCCGATGAGCAGGCTAATCAATCCATATCCAAAAGCATGCCAGGGTCGTGCGGTCAGGAAACTGTACGCTCGGCTTAACCCTCCGAAACTGTCGCAATCATCTGTTGCCACGGCCGCCACCATCAGTGGCCAACCAATCGCAGTCACGACCAGTAAAAAAGCGATTGCAAACCCAAGAATCATGACAACAGGTGACATGATCGTCAGCCACAGGTATCCCAAAAATGGCAGTCGCCCGACGAACCCGATCCCAGTAATAGCAAATGCAATCAGTAGAGCCGTAAAAAGTGGAATCAGCGGTGCGGCGACAGATGCTGGATACCGTAACAGACTATATTGAATGGCACGGCGAATGGTTGATTCATCATCGCCAACAAACAACTTTGCCGAGCGTCGGCAAAGTATCGTTCCGGCAAGCGACCAGATTCCAATGACCACTAGAAGCTGGACCAATCCGGCAAAACGCGCATTCCAACTGCCGGGCGATTCCAGAATCAAAGATGCGGGATATACCACGGAAGTCCATGGGCGCAGGAACGCATTCTGTTGCGTCAAATCGGCAGTGGGGAATGATTTGATTGTTTGCATCCATCGTTCCGTGCTCTCATTGAGCGGATGTGTCGATGGAGTGAACGGGATCTGATGAGAGACAAGCCACCATGAAATGTCTATCAGAAATGAGGCGATCGCTGCAATCGCCACAGATACGGGCGAAAGTGCGATCGCCGCGGCGTCAAATAAGCGAATCGCAGGGAACTCACGACTGAACGAGATGCGATCCGCAGAAATTGCCTCTGGCATTCACGGTCCCTTTGTCACTCGGCTTTGCGAAGCATTTGAGTGAAATAATCAAGTACACCCTGTGTGTCGACTTCCAGCAACGCATCAACATTGTTGTGCCAGGCCGGTCGTTGTCGACGGTCAAAAACCGTCATTCCTCGAGTCAAATGACCTTCCGTTTCCACGTCGATTGATAACGTTGTCCGTTTGAACAATCGAGGTTGCGAGATAGCGGCGAGCGCGGTGACTTCCGCCAACCAGATCCCTTCTACACCAAGATGCTGCCGGTGTGCCCTTAAGGAAAACGGGAGCAGGTGTCTCAGCAATCCTCCGCAACGAGTCGATTCCGACAGTCCCAACCGGTCGAGTTGATCGAACGTCAACATCGCTCGATGACTGACATCGCGTGGGACGACCGATTTCATCGTCGGTGACTTCAGCACGGCTCGCGCTGCTTCGGGGTGATGGAACACGTTGAATTCCGCAACGGCGGTGACATCACCCTCGCTTGCAACCGATCCTGCGAGGCAGACGAGACTACGAAGGCCCCCCAGAAAACCAGAATCGCGGTCCGCGGCCAATGCCACGTTACTGAGCGGTCCAAGTGTCAGTAACGTGATTTCGTCCGGGAATTCACGTACCAATTCGGTCATGAGTTTTGCTGCATCACGTGGATGATGCAGATCTGCAACTGCGACAGGCCACTCTCCAAGTCCTTCCTGGCCGTGCAGCAATCGTTGTTGAACCATCCAGTCAGAGGACGAAACAACAGACTCGAACGCTGCCACTCTTTGCGACGCTTCGGCCTGTCCGATTCGAGGCCATTTGGGTGGATCAAGCGCCTCGAGCAATGCCTGCAGGTTTCGGCCTGCCTGAACTGAAGAAACCGCACCCCCTACAGCCGTCAGTGCGATCACATCCAAGTCAGGATCGGCCAGCGCCATCGCGATCGCCAAGGCATCTCCGATACCGGGGTCCGCATCAATGATCAATTTCTGTGGCATAAATAACTTCTCAAGCCGTGTTGCACATCCGGCTAGATCGTAGGCCGTTAACGCAAAGCGTTCAATCCCTTTGTGCGTGGTTCATCTGGAACCCAGATAAGGAACACGCAACAGGACACATAGGTGGCACGCAACGCAGATACAAACAAACAGAGTATCAAACACCGCCGAGAATAATGCGTGTGGAGTATTCATCAGAAAAATCGACGCAGCAACAACAATGATAAAATACGCACCGAACGTCATCCCGATCGCTAACGCGACTGCTCCCCACCGGACATAGAGCGATGTCACGATCGCGAAATGCGGGACCAACGCAAACAAAAGAAATAAAAGCCAACCGTCACTTTCGTTACATAGAATGCTCCACAGATCGTGGCGTCCAACGGCCGTGGATAGCGTGAAAAACAATTCGATGATCGGGCCAGGAAGCCAGCCCAACAATGCTCCGAAAAACTTGTTGTAGACCATAAAGTACGATGAATGGGGCAACAACGTCAGCGAAGTCAGTGTCTGGCCGCGAATCTCATCATGAAGCGAACGAGACAGCACCAGCGCCGCATCGACGGCGACTGAAAACGACATCAATAACAGGCATTCCGCAGCGTATTCTTCGTGCTGAGATCCCTGCACAAACTCATACGCCAACAAGATTGATGCAAGGACACCGTAATACGCGATCCGAATCAGGATCATCCCAATTCCACCCGAGACGAAATGAAAATCTTTCCAGGCGAACGGATTGCTCCACGGCCGACCTGCATTGAAACGGAAGAAGGCACGACGTTCGGCCAACATTCCACGTGAGGCCGCTTCCGTCGAAAGACTTCGAGTGGTGACACCGAAAAGAAGCCACGACAATCCTGCAAAGACCAAGCCGGCTGTCCCATTACTAATGACTTGGGTACTCAACGCAGATCGATTGAAGCCTGTTAACAGAATGTCTGAGAGTTGAAGAAGTACGCACATGCTTCCGATGCATTCCAGGAATGTCCACAGCAGTTTTGGAAGCGGAAGTTCCTGGCCGCCGGCAGTCATCCATCGAGAATGCATGCCAGCAATCCAACCGGCGACGTACGGCAAAAACAAATACAGTGCTAATCCGGCCCCGACCCAACTTGAAGCTTTTCTGCTGCTCGGTGCGAGTGTCGAACAGAGCAATCCAAGCCCTGCCAGTAACACCATATATGCCAACAGTGCAAGGGTCACAGCCGAGATTTGCAGGCTGGAAACGCCTCCCATCGTGACGGCCAATTGCAATAGCGGGTATTGCACGGCGATCAGCAAAAGGGCTTGCCATAATCGACCGCCCGATTTCCCCAGCAAGATTCCAAGTGGACTGATCCCCGCCATCAACATCAATCCAAGCGTATCCTCTTCCTTCTCTTCGGTGATCGGAGTTGAAAAGAAGCCGAATCCCATCAGAGTCATAAAAAGGACATCAAGGTACGCAATACCTTCGAAGAACCGCAGTCCAGGTGCGCCGAACTGGTTCCGAGTGACCAACGTCACGCAGAGTACAAAATAGATAGCACCGACTAATCCCAATCGAATCAAATGCGTCGACCAGGACCGGGCATCGATTCTGAGCGACCGTTCCAGCAGCGCAAAAACTCCGTTTGACATTCAACGATTCCATTCGATTGAAACGGTTAAAGCTCACTCCGCGGATTTCGGAATCAGCCTTCGACCGAATGTTCCTGGGGTGCGATCTGTTTTTTTGGACGTCTCAGCAGACGCTTCGGGGTCGACTGCCTTGCTGCTGATTAGTGTCTGGATCAGCTTACCAATTTGCTGGTGTGCAGCACGAGTCTGGTTGATTACCAGGACAACTTGTTCACCCACATTTCCCTTCGAATCCGGGGGAGAGGGTTCGGCGATAATTGTACGAATCGTTCCGACAGCATCTGGTCGATCTTCCGACTTCCATGTCTCTTTCATGATCAAACTTTGCAATTCTGCCGACAGGTCGAATCCCATGAGTCGAGGCAATCGGTAGTACCCGGTGATGACTTGATTGGGATCAGGGCTCGGCGTGACTCGAAGTTTTGATGCCTTTAACGCAGTGCGATAGTTTTCCAACAGTTGCAGGACTTCGTTCAATGCCGTTTCGGTATGCCTGACAATCAGGATGTCGTACCGGGGCATTTCGATGATGCCGCCTCGTTCGTCATTTGGTCGCCACTTTGCACGTGTCTGGCTCAGGATCGCCTCCTTCAATGCAATTGCTTCATCGCGATCGGCAGACAGATCACGAACGTCGTAAACGGCGGTCTTTTGAAATTCACCAGCCGCATCGCTGTTTGTAATCCACAGAACGTCGTCACGCAGATACCAGC
Organism: Schlesneria sp.; assembly: GCA_037142165.1. Classification (GTDB taxonomy): domain Bacteria; phylum Planctomycetota; class Planctomycetia; order Planctomycetales; family Planctomycetaceae; genus Schlesneria. The sequence continues at coordinate 4,294 of JBAXBD010000083.1, forward strand.
TCAGGCCCATGTTCGAGAGCAAACTTCGCAGTACGGCATGCAGTTTCTGATCAGCCAGCTTTAGTGTCACCGGCGTTCGCTCGCGAACAGCGCCTTTGGCGAGAGCCACGCGATCAAGCCGGATGCTGATCTGAGACAACCGTGAGAGTTCCTGGGCCGCGACCACTAATGGCGTTTCGTGAAAATCGACGTCGATTTTCTGTTCCAGTGCAGCTCGCAGGCCGTCATGTCGCGGTGTATCGAGCGTAAGCGTGCGTCGCGCCGGCTTGCGGATCGCTGTAAGCAACCCCGCAATTTCCCGATGGATGTCGTCTGTCTGGCGGATAAAGACAACGTCACCGAGCAACACGGCGGTTCCAGATTCCTCGCCCCCTTGTGGACTTTTCCAACGTCCTCCGCTGCATCGTTTGATCGTGGTGAGCAGGTCCTGTGGTGAATAGCCCAAATCAAAAAGATCGCCGAGATTGTACGGAACCGTCGTATCGTGCTTCAGGGCTTCTTCGTGAGACGTGATGATTAACGAATTGTCATATTGATACCACGCGATCCCGAGTTGCTCTAAACGACTCAGCAACAAGTAAAGTGGTGCATCATTCAGTTCTTCCGTGACAGGTTCGGTATCGAGCAGTCTGGCGTTCGACAACGCTTTGTAGTCAACAATGACATTGATCTTCTGGTCCTGCTGAAGCCAGGTAATGACTTTCTTGAGCGGATCACCGTCAAATTTGACAGTTACTTTCGCCGCGAACTGCGGGGTAACAAGCGTCGCAGGGTCGACAGTTTTCGGTTCGTTGGGGATCTCGATCGGCCCCGTAACAGCTGGTGCCATGTCATGCTGTGCTGGTGCGCCAGTGGGTTGCCCGAACAGAGTCGGGGTCAGAGTCAGTACGACGAGTATTAAGGTGATTTTCACGGTATTCGATCCCTGTTGAAAGAGGGTTAATTAACTGCCGGCCTCGATTCAAAACGACATCTTTTACTTCGATGGAACCGCAAAAAAACCACCACCAAAACCACCACCAAAACCACCGCCGCCCATACCGCCGCCACCCATTCCTCCCATAGCACCGCCTCCCATGCCGCCCATGCCCCCTCCCATCATGCCTCCGCCGATGCCGCCAGCATGTGGTTCAGCCACGTCGCCGAATTGGACCTTGTTGATGAGTTTGGCGATCGCTTCATGGATTTCGCGAGACTGGCGAATGATTAAGACCGAGTTTGGCATGACGACTGTTTCAGGAACACCGACACTCGCTTTCGGAGCGGGATCGGAAGGATTGACTCTGACCAATTCCGATTTGGATGCGACGGTACGAATCGTGCCGATTGCCTCGGGTCGCGTCACGGATCTCCATGTCTCGGGTTGAATCAACTCGGGCAGAAGTTTTTCGAGATCGTTCGCGATATCTTTCTGCATGCGATAATAACGAGTGATTAATTCCTTCGGGTCGACTTCCGCGTTTTCGCGAGGTTTTGAGATCCGCAGTGCTGTCCGGTAACTCTCAAGCAATTTCGCTGTTTCGTCCAGCGTCCGCTCAGTATTTCGAACCACCAGCACTCCGGGTTTCGGCGAAATCATCGCCCCCCCTTCACCATCGACGTCTTCCCATTTGCTTCGAGTCTGCGTATGGATCGCGTGCATTAAGCCCGAGGATTCTTTTTGATTTCGACACAGATCACGGACATCGAAGACGACCGTCTTGTGGAGTTCGTCTGCTTTCTCTTCCGTCGTGATCCATAAAACGCCGTCGCGCAAAACCCATGTCAGTTGAAGTTTCAACAAAAGTGCGCGAAGTATGGAATTGAGAGGTCGATCCGTCATTTTCAGTGAAACCGGCGTTCGCTCAGAAATGCCCACCTCGTTCAATGAGCTGGAATCCAGTCGAATGTCCGCCTCCACCTGTTGGGCAAGTTCTTTCATCGCCAGGTTCAACGGAATTTCGTCAAATTCGAGACTGAGCTGTTCGTTCAGTTTTTGACGGAGAACATCGTGTTGTGGTGGATCAGCGGTCAATGTCTGTCGACCGTGTTTACGGATTGCTGAGAGTAATCCCGCGACTTGTTGATGTCCCGCTTCGGTTTGGCGAACGAATAAGACATCCCCGAGCAGCACCGTGGCGCCACCTTCGCCGTCATTGTCTTCCCACTTCTGTCCTGTCGTACTTCGAATGGTTCTAACGATGGCTTGAGATTTATAACCGCTGTCGAAGAGATCTCCTAAGTTATAGGGGTTCGTCGAATAATGTTCTTCCGCCTTCGATCGAGTCGTGATAAACAGCGTTTCTTCTTCGAAATACCAGATCAAGTGCATTTTCTCTAATCGATTGAGCAGCAAGTAGAGCGGTGCATCGTTGGAATGATCGGTGATTGGCTCACCCGCCAGAATTCCTTCGTCGGCAAGGGCTGGGTAATCGATCAAAACGTTGATCTTTTGATTCTCCTGCAGCCATTTCGCAATGTCGCGAATCGGCTTCTCATCGAAACTCACTGTGACCTTGGCAGCTAAAGCCGGCGGAGCCAGCGTCGTCGGATCGATCGTCTTTGGCTCGTCGGGAATTTCAATTAACAGGCTCGGCGGTTTTTCTCCTTCAGCCAGCAACGGCTTGCGAGGCTCCTGTTCTGCGAACGCACCAGAGCTCTCTTCGCCACTTCCAAATTGACCAATTGCCTGTGGCGGAATCGCAATGCAGAACCCGATCAAGCAGGCTCCAACAGTCAGCGGACATAAAGACCGACGAAACCAGAAGGTTTTCATATCTGCCTCGGCTTTTAAAAGTTCATTTGCGAGCCAACGCCCGCAGTCGATTTGAGGTTTTTGGTCTATCGAGATCGGCTGAAAAACCGCGTCGAGAATTGGATTCATGCATCCGCGTCGCGATTTGAGTTTTGCCTGATTGCCATTGGTTGTCCGACAGTTTAGCTGTCGCGATAACCCGAATGCACCACCCGTTTCCGGTACCTTACAAAAAAGTTGTCTGAAAGTTGCTCAAAGAATTCCGTCGAAAATGCCTGCCAGACGAGCCTCTCGGCTGACATCCAGTTACAATCCTCACCGCTTCCAAATAACTTCATTATCAAACGAGAGATTCCTCATGCGCTCATTTCGTTTTTTCGGGCTGATACTGTCGTTGCTCGCCACTTCGGTGTGCGGGCTGTTTGCCGAAGATAATTCATCGGTTCACACCGGCCGCCCACGCAAAGTTCTGATCGGTGACTACTCGGCGAAAGCACTCGCACTGGTCAATGAGAAGGGTGATATCGAATGGCAGACGCCGATTCGAAATATCCACGATGCGGCAAAGCTTCCCAACGGAAATATTTTGTTTCAGACCGAATGGACCGAGATCGTCGAAATGACACCGGACCACAAAATTGTCTGGAAGTACGACGCTGCAAAGCAGAATGGAAACGAAGGAAAGCGGGTTGAAGTTCACGCGTTCCAAAGGCTCAGCAATGGTCACACGATGATCGTGGAAAGCGGTCCCGCTCGAATCATCGAAGTCGACGCCGATGGCAAGATTCATAAACAGGTGGCATTAAAAGTTGAACATTCGAATGCACATACCGATACTCGGCTTGTTCGTAAGCTGGAAAACGGAAACTATCTTGTGGCTCATGAAGGGGACAACAAAGTCGTTCGTGAATATGACGGCGACGGAAAAATCGTCTGGGAATACAAGACGGGTACCAAAGTTTACTCGGCCATTCGTCTGAAAAACGGCAATACTCTGATTGGCATGGGTGATGGGCATCGAGTGATCGAAGTCAACAAAGAAGGCAAGACCGTCTGGTCCGTCGAAGAGAAAGAACTTCCTGGAATTACGCTGGCCTGGGTGACGATGGTCGAACGCCTTTCAAACGGCAATACGTTGATCGTGAACTGTCACGGTGGCGAAAATAATCCACAACTTGTCGAAGTCGATTCCGACAAAAAGGTTGTCTGGACATTCAAGGATTTTCGGCGATTTGGAAACAGCCTGCCTGTTGCTCGGATTGTCGAGTAATTAACGGGACATCGTTAATCAGACTTTTAAGGACAATGATCAAATGGCATCAGGTTCCAAAAGAACAATCGTCGTGACCGGGGCGACTCGCGGATGTGGACGAGCAATGACCGAGCAATTTATTGAAGCGGGGCATGTTGTTGTTGGATGCGGACGCATCGCAACGTCAGTTCATGAAGTGAATGCGATTTTCGGCAAACCTCATCGGTTTGATACCGTCGATGTCTCAGACGATCGACAAGTTGAAGAATGGGCCAAGTCCGTGATCGACTCTGGTCTGGTGCCGGATTTGGTTGTTAACAATGCCGCGATTATTAACCGGAATGCTCCTTTGTGGCAGATCACCGCCGAGGAGTTTCAGCAGGTCGTCGACATCAACATTGTCGGTACAGCGAACGTGATTCGCCATTTTGTGCCAGCAATGATCGAGCGGGGCCGAGGCACGATCGTTAATTTCAGTAGCGGCTGGGGGCGTTCAACCTCGCCCGAAGTTGCTCCCTACTGCGCCACGAAATATGCCATCGAAGGATTGTCGCAGGCACTTGCTCAGGAACTTCCCTCCGGAATGGTCGCGGTTGCGCTCAATCCGGGGATTATCAATACCGAAATGCTTCAGTCTTGCTGGGCTGACGGAGCGGCACAGTATCCGTCACCTGAACGGTGGAGCCGAGTTGCGGCGCCGTATATCTTGAGTATCTCTCCCAAGGATAATGGTCGTCCGTTGACAGTGCCCCTGTAGAATCAGTTGGGACGGAAAATGGAGAAAGCACATGCATTCGCATGTGCTTTCTCGGCGTTATCACAAAACTCATTTTCGATTTTGTGGACTGATTCAACCATACGGAATCACTTCATGAAGAAGTCCGTTGGTCCGCGAAGCGTGTAATAGGGGTATTGAACCATACCCGCTGGCACACCTTGTTGTGGATAGACCATGTTTTGCGGCCAGTCATATTGGTATGTCTGGACATGCGTTGGCATTCCGTTTCGGTATCCACATCCGCGACCACAACGTCGGCATCCGTCCTGGGGGCAAGCGTTTCCGTCTTGACAGGCTGGGCAACCTGAAGCGTCGACCGTGTAGGCCTGTTTGCCTGGCGGATAGCAACCTTCAGGGCCCTGGTAAAAGCCCCCTTCGTAACCGTAATTGTGGTCCGCTGCACTGGCGAGCGGCTTGAAATCATGATGATCATGTGAGCCTAAATAGGGCTTTTTCATAAAGTCCCCATACCCAGGAGCTGATCCGATAATTGGACCGCTACTATCCGGCGCCTGACCTCGAACGGTCGGGTTAGTCATTGAACAGCCAATTGAGCAACTGACAGCGACCAATGCGACCAGACCTAAAATCCCGCGAAATTGCATATTGTCTCTCCGTCCGTAGAGGCTGACGATGCCACTTCGCCGTTGAACGAAGCGTTCTTCCATTGCAGATCTATCGGCGTTTCTGACAGCAAAGTACGGAGATTCCTCAAAGAAGTACCAATTGGAATCTCAAGTACGACTACCCGTTCTTGCAGAAATCCCCTAAACGGAGTATTTTAACAAACGATTTCGTATCGCGGCAAAACGCTTTGAAGTCCGATCTGACCCGGACGTTTTGCTGTGATCGCCCAGATCAAAGGAGTGACAGGGAGTGTTCGTCGCCGTCTCATCACAGTGTTTTTCCGATGTCAATTTCGCCACGGCTTGCCAGAACGCAGCCGACTTGGGTTATGATAAGATCGAACTTTGGCTGAATGAAGCTAGCGATCACCTGAAACCCTCGCAGATCGTTGCATCACCTACGAAGTTTTTTCAGCTCTATCGCGAGACGACTCGCCTGACCCCCGTCGCTTTCAACTTGCAAGAGGACGTCCAATTGGACGTATTCGAGGACCTCTGCAAGGTCTCGAAAATGTTGAAAATTACCCAGATTACCATGCCTGCCGCCACGCTTGGTACCCCTTTTAACGAGGAAATCGATCGTTTGCGAAGCCGTCTGGCCGCGTCAAACTCCGCCGGAATAAGACTTTCGCTAAAAACGAAGACCGGACATTTGACGGAAGACCCGCAAACGGCTGTCGAACTTTGTCAGGCGGTTCCAGGTCTGGGGCTGACACTTGATGTCAGTTACTACATCTGCGGGCGATATGCCGGACAGAGTTACGACCAAGTTTATCCGTACGTCTACCACACTCATTTGCGGGATACCACACCGAGTCAGGTGCAAGTTCCCGTTGGTTTAGGCGAAGTTGATTATAGCAGAATCATCAGCCAGTTACGGCGATTCAATTATAACCGAGCCCTCTCGGTCGAAATCCTTCCCGACTATCTTCAAGGAAACGATCGAGCATTGGAATTAAGAAAAATTCGAATGCTGCTCGAAACGCTGCTATAAAAAGATATTCTTTCGCTCGGCTCTTGAGGAATCACGTCTCTTCGATTTGAGTGATCTCGAAGTTCGTGATTCCTCGTGGTGCCTGAAACTGGACGTGATCGCCCACTTTCTTGTGCATGAGCGCCGTCGCGAGTGGTGACGCAGTAAGGATTTTCATCACATCGCTGGTGTAGTCTTCTTCACCAGGACCGACGAACTCGTACTGCTCAATCGAATTATCGCTGAGATCTTTTACGGTCACACGCGTTCCAAAGGTAACAACCCCTTTGGGAAGGCTGGACTTGTCGACAATGAAACAGTCCGCAAGCGTGGATTTTAAAGAGTTAATCCTCGCCTGAAGCATGCCCTGAGCTTCCCGTTGCCCGTGGTATTCCGCATTTTCACGGAGATCGCCTTCAGCGCGTGCGTCAGCAATCGCTTGAGCAATCTTCGGCATCTCAATTTCTTCGAGTTGCCGAAGCTCTTCCTTCTTCTTGTCGTAGCCTTCTCGAGAGATTGGCTGTCGTTCCATCATCTATGTCCCAAACCGAAAATCATTAAAGTACGCTGAATTATACCAGCGTCAGAGCCAGTTTCTATCAGATATCGGTCCAACTTCCCGACTTGGCACTGGAAAGGACCGCGTCGCAAATCTTTTGGGTTTCCAAAGCATCACGGAATGTTGGACCCACCGAAACACCTTTGTCGACCCCTTCCAGGAAGTCGGCAACGTGATGAACAAAAGTGTGTTCATAGCCAATCTGAAGACCAGGAACCCACCAGTGGCTCATATAAGGATGGTCGCCATCAGTGACGTGGATTGATCGCCAACCTCGAAGATTGCCTTCATCTTTGTGATCGAACCACTGAAGTCGGTGCAGGTCATGCAGATCCCACTTGATTGAGGCGTGTTCGCCGTTGATCTCGAGTGTGTATAAAGCTTTGTGCCCGCGTGCATAACGCGTCGATTCGAACAAGCCAAGCGAACCATTTCCAAATCGGCACAAGAACGCACAAGCATCGTCAATGCCAACCTTTTCGACCTTACCGGTCAAATTGTGCTTACGTTCTTTGATGAACGTCTCGGTCATCGCCGTGACGTTTTGGATATTGCCGTTTAACCAGATGGCCGTGTCGATGCAATGTGCCAGCAAATCGCCGGTCACACCGCTGCCTGCGGCGGCGGCATCCAGTCTCCACAAGGCTGTACCTCCCTGCGGAAGATCAGCCGAAATTGTCCAGTCCTGCAGAAAATTGGCTCGATAATGAAAAATCCGACCGAGTTTTCCCGAATCAATCAATTGCTTGGCGAATGTGACGGCAGGGACTCGACGATAGTTGTACCAGACTGTATTCAGGACTTTTGCCTTTTCCACTGCCTGACACATTGATTCGCCTTGTGCGGTATCCATGGCCAGTGGCTTCTCGCAGAGAATCATCTTTCCATTCGCAGCGGCAGCAATTGCAATGTCATGATGAAGATTGTTAGGAGTGCAGATGTCGATCGCGTCAATGTCTTTTCGCTCGACAAGTTTCCTCCAATCCGTTTCGATCGATTCGTAACCCCAACGATCGGCAAACGATTTGACCTTCTCGGCATCGCGAGCACAGACGGCCTTCAGAACCGGTTGATGGTCTGTGTCAAAAAAGTGGTTTACTTTACGGTACGCATTGGAGTGTGTTCGCCCCATGAATCCGTATCCAACCATGCCGATATTCAAAGGCTTCGCCATCTTCACTCTCTCCTGAATCTCTGAAGTTCATCTCTTGCTTGCTGCTAATCATGACTGTCATTGGGCTCGACGAAGATCTGGCCGATTCCAAGACGGGTAGGCATCATACGCGCAGTCCGATGTCACCTGCAAATGGACCGCAAAGACTTCTTTTCGATTTTATCATTGGACATTGGCTTTCAGGGATTCTGATCACCCGTACATACGAGCCAGTTCCCGTAGTTCATCAAGGGCATCTTCGACATCGGGCACGACCGCCCCGCACACTCGGCCACCCCGATCGCATGCACCCAACCGCAAAAGGTCATCATAATCGGCAGATTCTTTCAGTCGCAGATGTGCCCTGTGACCAATTGTTCGGTCGCGAATTTTATGCACATCCATGTGATGTTCAATCAGCCATGCTGTTCGCGGTGTGATATGACCATCGAGCGCTTCCAACCCCGCTTCAACGTGATTGTGTTTGTCGAGTCCCTTGCCAACGTCGTGCAGCAATGCTGCCGTCTGGAACTCTTCATCATACGGAAGTTCTTCCCTGGCAAGAACATAGCACTGAAGCGAGTGGTATAAAACGTCCCCCTCAGGATGGTAATGTTCGTCCTGCATGACCGTTTCCAGCGGAATCAACAGTGATCGATAGACCTGAAACCGATCAATTGCCGCTTCTGCCGCAGCCAGTTCATTTTCCAGATCTGAATCAGGGTACTCATTTCGCAGAAACGCCTCAAATTCAGGTAGTGTCGCTCGTTCCATCGCTTTTCCGGTGATTGAGCTTTTGAACACAAAGCTGACCTTGTCCGGCGAATACATCGTCAATTCGATCGGAAACCGATCACGAATGTGGATATGAGTAAAAAGCCGTTCTTCACCCAGTTTGCGAACGCGTTTTCGTTCGACATCATAGTCGATTCCTTCGGCGTCAAGACTGCTGGTAACGGCGTCAACGCTTGCTGCGAAGACGTGGATATCAATATCCGAACCCTGTCGGATATGCCCCGTAAAAGTGCTTCCAATTATCTTGGGGCGACAATGAGCCAGCATTCGCATGATGCGTAGTGCTTCGACTCGCATCTCGCGCAATCGGTCATAGCGAGAGTTTCCTTCGAACAAATTCGCCATCCGTTGAATTTCATCGCGAATTTCAGCGTTGCTGGGAAGTTCAGATGGCTTGAGCCAGCCTCGACAAAGTCGTCGTGCCGCTTTCATTTTTGCCCGGAAATACTCGGTTTCGCTACGCGAGTACATCATGCGGGCGGCTTCAACAATAATGCCGCGCCTCAGTTTTTCGTCACTCATTCGAATCGTGTCGGTTTTTTGCGGCGATGAATTCGAATCGAATTCATTCGCACGTGAAAAATG
>JBAXBD010000084.1:0-13716 GCA_037142165.1 Schlesneria sp.
TTTGAATACAAGCGGTTTCTTGGCAGGAACGATACCCCCAAGGAGACACGTAACACCGAGCAAAATGCGATTCCGGCGACTGCACTTGCCTCTAATGGCACTCCGGCAATCGCGATCGTGCCGCCATCGCTCCCGCCCTTAAAGGTCGGAATTTTGCACTCACTGACTGGGCCAATGGCGGCCTCGGAACGTTCTATCGTCGACGCATTCACGTTTGCCATCGACGAAATCAATGAAGCGGGAGGCTTGCTCGGCGGAAGGATGATTGAACCGGTCATACGCGATGGTAAATCCTATGACTCCATTTTTGCCGAGCAGGCCGTCGAACTGATTGACGTCGAAAAAGTAATCACGATCTTCGGGGTCTGGCGTTCTTCCTGCCGGCAAAGTGTTGAACTGGCGTGTCAGGACAAGAAATATTTACTGATCTATCCCACTTCGTACGAGGGGCTTGAAGAATCGCCTCATGTTATTTACATGGGGGGGACGGCCAATCAGCAGATTACACCCGGCATCAAATGGGCGTATGCATTTCTTGGCAAGCGGAAATTCTTCCTGGTTGGTACGGACGGCATGTGTTCGCACGGTGCGCACGAGATTATCAAGGACGAACTGTCTGCTCTTGGTGCCAGCGTCGTGGGGAACGAATTTCACAGTGTCTCGGATTCCGACTTCAACCCGGTGGCTCAACAGATCGGCGCTTCTGGTGCGGACATGATCGTGAATTCGGTCGTTGGGATCGGCAATATTCATCTGTTTTCCAGCCTTCGACAAGCCGGGATTCGTGCGGACAAAGTTCCAGTCCTCTCGTTAAATGTCACAGAAGAGGATTTAAGGACGATGGCCCCGCGTGGCGAAGACGCCGCCGGCAATTATGCCGCCTGGAGTTACTTCCAGAGTTTACCAAATCCGAAGAATCAGCAGTTCATTGCGAAGTTTCACAAACGATTTGGAATCACTCGCATCATTAGTGATCCGATGGTCGCGGCCTACAATGGCATGCACCTGTGGGCGTTAGCGGTCGAAGCGTCAAAATCAGATCGTATCGAGGACATACGCAAGGCAATTGTTCAGCAACAGTTTGACGGTCCCGAAGGGCTAGTCACGATTGATCCCAGAACGCAAAACGCGCGCCGCCTGGCCTTGATTGGGGAAGTAAATCGGCACTTACAATTCGACGTGGTCTGGACATCGCCACGTCCCCTCGATCCTGAGCCGTATCCCCCGTCTCGCACTCGTGCGGAATGGGACGAGTTCGTGCGGTCGGTCAGAAGCCGTTTCAGCCATCAATGGTCCTACAATTTCGATTAATTGACCGTGGCGATCAAGCCATCTCACTGATCCATGATTTGCGAGGCGTACAACGGTGATTCAATACGATCGAACCAGTTGGTGGAAAACGTTGTTCACGTTTCATGGGACAGTGTTACCCGGTGTCTTGGGCCGCGTGGGACTCTTGACCGGTTTCAGCCTGGCTCTTTCAATCCTCGATAGATACCTGGGTGAGATCGGATATCCGCTGCCGGCGCTGGATCAACTGGGACACACCGTTCTAGGGACGGCACTTGGCATGTTGATCGTTTTTCGCACCAACTCATCTAACAGCCGTTATTGGGATGGCCGTGCCTGTTGGGGGGCTTTGACCAATAACTCACGTAATCTCGCACGTCTCGCGGCGACTTACGCAAGTCCGGCAGAGTCTGTCGCAAATCTGATCACGGCTTACATGGTCGTCATTCGCGAAAATTTACGAGGCAGCCGCAATTTTGGCGGCCTTTCGAAGTTGATTCCCGAGGATCTGGTCAAGAAGGCGTGCGAAGCGAACAATCCGCCGACGGTGATCGCGGTCGCCCTGAGTCGATGGATCGGCGACCGTCTGAAGGAAGGTCGGATCGATAGCCGCCAGGCAATGACGATGGAACTCGTTCTCAACACCCTGGTCGATAATCAGGGTGCCTGCGAACGGATTCAACGAACGCCGTTACCATTTATCTACGCCGCCTTGATCAAGCAAATCCTGTTCATCTATCTCGCGACACTGCCATTCGTGCTGGTGGCCAAAATGGGCTTTGCCGCACCTCTGGTCGTGGCCGTCGTCTCGTTTGGAATGCTTGGAATCGAAGAGGCTGGCATCGAAATTGAGAATCCATTCGAGACGGACCCCAATGGCCTGCCCCTGGAGCAAATCTGTTCCACGATCGCACTTGATGTCTCAATGGTCTGTGCATCAAACGCGGACGTCTGAAGTCATGCACAGTTGACTACCGTTTAGACGACGTCTGCAAATTCGATAAAGTCTTAAACGGTTCCGCCATCGTTAATACCTCTCTCAAAAACCAGACCGGTTGAGGCCCATAGAGTACGGAAACTTCTCAAAACTTTCGTTTACAGCGTTTTGAAGCGTCTGGGGGAATGAATGGTTGTGCTTCATTCAGAATACGCTACCAGAAATCCTTGACATCAAGTTCGTTAACCCACTTTTGCACGTAGGAATTATCGAGCAGGTCAGACTGCCGTTCATCAATTCTCAGCACACCCTTGAATTGTTTCTCGCTGCCGCCAGACTGTTTGCACCAGAGTAGTTTCATCAGGATCGTGTCTTCGGGCGAACTGACATCAACGACCGACTCGCCAAGATCAAACTTTTGCCGACGCGAAAACCGGGACAGATCGACATTTTTGGAAAAACGCACGTTAATACCGCACAACAAACCCGCCCGGCAGTCGTCGTACCAGGCGTTTCATTTCTAAAACGGTCAGTGTCGACAAGACGCGCGACGCTTCGATGTTGGCTGTTCGTATCACGTCGTCAACAGCAATCGATTCGGCTGTGACCAGATTCAGAATCGTTCGTTCTTGATCTGACAGGGTGAGTTCAGCGGGCTTGCGAACTGTTTCGGTCGGTGTTCGCTGAATCGGCTTGACGAGCGGTCCTAAGGCACTCAGCACGTCTTCGACGTCGCGGATAAGGGTTGCTCCGTCTCGGATCAGGTCGAGGCACCCGAGACTCGCTTCCGAATCGACTCGACCAGGCATCGCGAAGACTTCTCGGTTCTGTTCCATCGCGTGACGAGCGGTATGCAATGCACCGCTGCTGCGGCCTGCTTCAATCAGGACCACTCCCAATGAAAGGCCGCTGATGATACGGTTTCGTTGGGGGAACAGACCTGATTTCGGAGTCTGATCCATGGGCGATTCCGTGAGCAGACATCCTTGCTTCACAACCGCTGCGGCCAAATCCACGTGTTCAGGAGGGTAGATCGTATTCATTCCCGTCGCGCAAACGGCGATCGTTCGGCCTCCTGCTTCTAACGCTCCTTTATGAGCTTCCGCGTCGATCCCTCGAGCCAGTCCGCTCACAACGGTAATCCCGACTCTTGCCAAGGCCTGAGCCAGACGGTTGGTTTGTTGTCGCCCGTAAGCCGTGCAATGGCGTGAGCCGACGACGCCGATCGCCAGGCCGTCCGCTTCGACCAATGTCCCTTTGCAATAGATCACCGTCGGTGGATCAGGGATCCTCCCAAGCGGCGCGGGATATCCTGTCGCGTCGCGAACGTACAAAGAGATTCCTGCCGCACGAGTCTTAGCCAGTTCTTCACGCGCTGCCGCCTCAGTCCCATGTGTTATCAGCGACATCGCTAATTTCGGACCGACATTTTTGACCTCTTGCAATCTCGAAACGGATGCGCTGAGGATCCCTCGCGGCGAACCAAACCGTTCGAGCAATAGCTGATAAGTTCGCGGACCCAGGCCCGGTACCAGATTCAATCGTAAGACGTCGATCAAGTTACGGTCTGGATCAGCCGAATCGGCCTCGTCATCAGGAAACAGCTCGTTAGCCATGAACTTCTCGCGTCGATCGAATTCCGTTTTTGATTTTACTGCGGAATGCTGGGGCCAGCCGGTTCCTTAGCGGTCCAGGTAAACTTCCGGGTTTTCGCCAATTCTTGCGGAACGAACTGGATCAGATTGACTTCAACCTTATCGATCTTGCTGAGATCCTGATACTGCCCTGCAATTTCAATCACTCGATCGAAAATCTGGTTGGCACGAGGCGAATCCTCGGCAGGGGGGAAGTCGACGGTCATCGAAACTCGCAACGTCCACGGCCCGCGACCTTTTGGACGGCCTCCTTCGACGTTGGGTCGAGAATGACGAAATTCACGACCGATCGCTTCTCGAAGTGGGCGAAAGGGCTTTGTCTGTCGGTCCCAATAGATGAACAGCAACGCTGTCGCTGCAATGCCCAGACACAGCAAGCTAATGACGATATAGCGACCTGGCACTTCTCGCGAACGAAGCGGAGAGAGTGGATCACTCGGATTTTGTCTTCGTTCATTTTCGGGGAGAAGAGATTCTGTGCCGACAGTCATTCGTTCATCAACCCGAAAAGAAGCGCCCGCATGGGGATAAAAAACGCCAGTCCGTACGCGAGACCAATCGTACCAGTGACCCCTATTGTAATGATAACAGGAAGCCATGTCTTCAGGTCGGCAGCCTGCCTCAAAGCCTGACGACGAAAACTGTCCGCCAGTTGACGCAAAGTCAAAGACAAAGCCCCTTGTTTTTCACCTGTGACGAGCATCCAACGGATCAGCGGCGGCATCGACTTTGCATGGCTCAGCGATTTAGAAAGAGAGTCACCTTGCCCCAACTTTTCACTCACCAGGCGAGCTTCACGATGAAAGCGAGAATTATCGATTGAGTCTGCCGCAAGTGTGAATGCGCGTGCTAACGGAGTTGAATGTTCGAGCTGCATCGCAAGCAGTTCTGCAAATTGAGCCCAATTCTGGCTGCGGCGAATCACACTCACGCCGGGAACCCAACAAAATGAACTTAACCACTGCCACGGAACGCGAGCGACATTGTTCCGAAGAAGTACAGTCAAAACAATCAGCGACAGTACCACCGACGGAATGACCATCGTTGCATACAGGCGATGTTGATAGAGCGATCTTGCTAATTCAATCGGCCAGCTCAACGGAAACCGGAACATTTCCGCAGCTATCACAAGTTGCGGCGCAATGAATGAGATAAACCCGCAAAACATCAGGTAGCCGACGATGGCACAAATAACAGGGTACAGGACGGCTAAAAACACCCGCCGCCGAGTTTCCTGAATCAGTTGACCAGACGCTGCCATCGCTTCAAGCGCTTCGGGAAGTCGACCGGAAGCCAATCCTGCTTCCATGACCGCAGTGTACACAGGAGAAACCGCCGGACCTTCTTCCGCGAGCGCCTCGGGCAATGATCGTCCGCTTGCCAGACGTTTTGACAAGCGTTCGGATAGCCGTCCCAGGCGGGTTCCGACGCTGCCGGAAAGTCCGCGCAAGCCCAATTCGAGCGGAATCCCCGCTTTAACCAGCGCGGCAATCTCACGATTCAACAAAATCAAATCATCAAGTGAAGCAGAAGACTGGCTCATGGTGGTTTCTTCAAATGGCTGAAAAATCCGAGAAGTCGGCGAATTTTGCTGGTTGTCGCATGCCGAATCAATCATACAACCACCGAGCCACAAAATAAAGACAGAATGTCGTCTTTCGGCTGAAGGAAATGGTAACTGTCCTTCGATCGTCGTGCGGATATGATTAGCTCCAGTGAAGGACGACAGTTTTTTCATCCCCCCGATTCAAAGGATTGATGATGGCCACGTCGCACACGCAAGGTTTTACCGAAGATGTCGAACTGGCAGGGCACATTATCGACAGTCTGTTGCTGCCAAAAGTGCTGGATGAAATCACGGCGCTGGGAGGCGACTACCTCAGTCACGAGATTCGGATTGGACACAACCGTCGAGACCCAAGTTACATCCGTTTAACTGTGTCAGCTCCGACCAAAGATTGTCTCGAACAGATTCTTACCACGATTGGGCAGCACGGGGCGGTCCCGGTTCAGCACCATGATATTCGGGTCGAAACGGCCGACATTGCGGGAGCATTCCCGGAAGGTTTCTACGCAACGACCAATGAACCAACCGAAGTTCGATGGGGTGGCCACTGGATTCCTGTCGAACGACAGGAAATGGACTGCGGCATTGCCTTCGATCGAGTTGCAGGCCGGGCATGGTGCGTCGCCATGGCTGACGTCAAACTGGGTGATCAAATCGTTGTCGGACGACTGGGAACTCGCGTCTTCCCCGTCGGTCGCGATCGTGCTCATGGCCATTCGTTTGGATTCATGAACAGCACTGTTTCCAGCGAAAAGCCAAAGAACCTGACCGTTCGAGAGATCGCTGAAAGCATGCGACGAGCGGCCGAAGGAAACGGTCGGATCCTGGTGGTGGCTGGACCCGCTGTTGTTCATACGGGAAGCCGTGAACTACTCAGTTGGCTGATTCGGAAGGGTTACGTTCACGTGCTGTTCGCAGGCAACGCTCTGGCGACACATGACATTGAACAATCATTTTACGGAACCAGTCTCGGTATCTCGATGCAAAGCGGGGGAAGCACCGAAGAAGGACACGAACACCATCTTCGTTCGATCAACCGCATTCGTCGACTGGGCGGAATTCGTCAGGCCGTCGACCAGAAGATTTTGACCAGCGGAATCATGTTCGAATGTATTCAGCACAACATTCCGTATGTCCTGGCCGGAAGCATCCGCGACGACGGACCGCTACCGGATGTTATTACGGATTCGCTGGAAGCCCAGACAAAAATGCGAGAATTAGTCCAGGGGGTCACGTTCTGTCTGATGATTGCCACCACCTTGCACAGTATTGCTGTCGGAAACATGTTGCCTGCCGGAGTAAAAACCGTCTGTGTCGACATCAATCCTGCGACTGTCACGAAGCTCGCCGATCGAGGGACATTTCAAACGATTGGACTGGTCACCGACGTCGAGCCTTTCTTGCGAGTGCTGGTTCAGGAATTGGGTGGGTTAGGAAGTTGAAATTTGGGTTCTGTGCCACTGCTTCGTAGTCTTCGGAGAAGCAGTGTCTTCGTTTTACCTGTATGTGAAATCAGAGGAGCACTGCTTGACCCAATGCGGTCAAGCAGTGGTACAGGAACGTTTTTTTCGTGATCGACTTCAGCCCGCTTTACCGATGACGACGATCCCCGATTCAGTCACGGTGTAACCTGCCGCGCGGTCTTGATCGAGGTCGTACCCCACCGTGGTTCCCTCGGGCAGGCGAACTCGTTTATCGATGATCGCTCGGCGAATCTTACAATTGCGACCGATTTCCACTCCGTCAAACAGGATTGATTCTTCAACGGTTGACCAGCTATTCTCCCGAACGTTATAGCCAAGAACGGACCTTCGGACTTCACCCCCGGAAACGATCGACCCTGAACAGACAAGGCTGTCGAGCGCGTGTCCTAAGCGAGGATTGCTTCCGGCGGTCTGCGCAAACACAAACTTTGGTGGCGGTTCTTGATTAGTATATGTCCTGAGCGGCCATGACCGATCGTAAAGGTTAAGTTCCGGCTCAACAGCAACGAGGTCCATATTCGCTTCGTAATAAGAATCGAGCGTACCAACGTCTCGCCAATAAAGACTGCGGCCTGTGTTCTTGTCCTGAAATGGAAAGGCACGGACCAGCTTCGACTGGATCAGCGAAGGGATGATGTTCTTGCCAAAGTCATGCGAACTCTTGCCGTTCGTGGCATCCTGGCATAACTGCTCGAACAGAAAGTTCGTGTTAAAAACGTAAATACCCATCGAAGCCAGACAATGTGCAGGGTCACCAGGAATCGGCTTGGGATTCTGTGGCTTCTCTTCAAACGCAACGATCCTGCGGTTGGAATCGACTTGCATCACTCCAAATTCTCGCCCCTCCTTAATTGAGCAAGGGATGCAGCCGATCGTCAACACCGCCTTGGATTCAATGTGGTCTCTGATCACATCGGCGTAATCCATTTTATAAATGTGATCACCCGACAAAATGACAACGTAATCTGATTCCGCCTTTTCGATCGAATAGATGTTCTGATAAACGGCATCGGCAGTTCCCTGATACCAGTTTTCGTCGATCCTCTGCTGAGGGGGCAGAATATCGATGTATTCATGTAATTCACGGCACAGAAATCGCCAGCCAAGATTCATGTGCCGGTCGAGACTGGCAGATTTGAACTGCGTCAGAACCAGGATCTTGCGCAACCCGCTATTGATGCAATTGGAAAGTGTGAAGTCGATGATCCGATACGCCCCGCCAAACGGAACCGCCGGTTTGGCGCGGTCTCGCGTCAACGGTTCGAGCCGTGTTCCCTTGCCTCCTGCCAGGATCAAAGCCAGTACTCGTTGCATCATTACATCACCCGATTATTTGTTGAGTTCCGAGAGAAGTCGCAGCATCGTTGCCCGCACTTTCGGTTCTGCTTCCGCAGAAAGATAGCTCGATCTCGCTCGCCATGTTTCATAACCACCGAGCCGATGTTGTTCGGGCGGTGGCAAGTATCCGTTGTAGCCATTCGCAAGCTCAATCGTAAATGTCTGTTTAAAAGGGCTTCCTTTTTTGATCGCCAGACCCGTTTCGGCGAACGTCTCACAAGGGGAGCTGACAATCGCCAGCGAACCGATCCGCATGACCTGAATCTTGGCTTTAACGGACGCAGGATACTCCGCAAGCAAGGTGGTCTCACGCGCATAAATCGCCGGTAAACCCTTCAACGGACGGTCAGGGATCGCGGCAATTTTTGCCTTGGCAGCGGCCAGTTCGTTTGCTGCCGGCTGCCGAACGTCAAGGACAATCTCGGCTTCAAGGACATTCAATGGTAGAGCATTGTGATATTCAATTTTTTTGCAAACCACTGCAGCGTCCGCTGCTAACGTTTCCGCGACCAATTGGATCTGCTCGAATGGCTCTTTCGCGGCGACGGATTTCTGACGAAAATCAACATTGTTGATGTCGCCACTCGTACCATTCGACATCATTCCCACAAACGGTGGTTGAACATCAGTCGCCGTCAATTTGCGAGCAACCCGTTGTGCGAACTCCCCGAAATAATCAGACGAGACAACATTTCCAGCGACCCCACCAACGTAATGCAACGAATAATTGGCCAGCAGAGCGATCGGCCGTCCTTCACGTGACTGAATTGATAGAACACTCACTTCAGGATCAACGATATTTTGAGACTGAGTCACCTTTACATTGCCAAAGCCGGGATTCGTTTGAACTCGGTCAGACTTGCCTCCGAACGGATCTTCGGTCGTTTCGCCCTCCTTCAACAACCAGCGACGATTGAACACCATGTTCGGCTGGTCGATTGATCCCCAACCAACGCGAGCTGATTCCAACTGAGAATTCGCTCGTTCGATTCCGTTGGCAATTTGCTCAATCAGAAACTCGATGTAGTCCGTATCAGGGTCGCTTTGAAAGACGCCAGCCAGAGTCGGGCAGGAGTGGGCGTGCGTTGCTGAAATAAGAATATTTGAGCTTGGGATTCCCGTCTTTTTCGCGGCCAACTCTTTCGCCCGGTCCAACAGGGTTCGAGGGATCATGCAACTGTCACACACGACAATCGCTATCGCAGTGCCAGGCCGGGTGGCAGATTTCGTTTCTTTCAACACGATGCAGCGAGCGTACAGCGGATCATGAGCCCCCATCGCCTGTTGGTCGGCCATGTTTCCATTCACTGAGATTGGAAATTTCGGCGGAGTGATCTCCTGGGCATGAGCACCCGCCAAAAGCGATGATGGAGATTCCTCGGCACTGACCTGAGGTAATGGATTTGTTACGAACAGACAAACCCAGAACCAGATCACGGTCTTCGCAAACCGAAGTTCCATCTCATTCCTTTCAAACGAGGAACCAGCGGGGCTGTCGTTGAGGCCAATCGCAGCCACAGCGACAGCATGCCGGAAGTAAGGCGTTATGGCAACTATCCGCTGTTACGCCTGGTTCATCGATCTTATGAATTGATGTGCCACTGCTTGACCGTCCTCGGTCAAGCAGTGCTCTTCTGGCTTCAAAAAATTTGACGAAGGAAGAGACTGCTTCTCCGAAGACTCCTAAGCAGTGGCACAGAATTCTTTTTCGAAGTTCGATCAAGCACACGGTTAATCAGTCACGACTTGCCCTTGTCTGCAGGGGAAGAGATACTCCCGCTCTCTTGTTTGCATCCCGCCGCCATCCGTAGGTTATTCCGTTGTCTGAAGAACTGACATCGATTGATGAAGAAGTCATGCGCTGGCCAGCCGGTAGCTACCGCGAGTTGCTTGCTGTCGCGCTGCCGATGGTGCTCAGTGCCAGCACTCAATCGATGATGCACGTCGTCGATCGAGTCTATTTGACCTGGTACTCGAAGGAAGCTGTGGCTGCTGCACTGCCGGCGGGACTTTTGTTCTGGTCGTGTCTCAGCCTTCCCTTTGGAATTGTCTCGTATCTCAACGCATTCGTGGCTCAGTATGAAGGAGCGAAACGGCCTGACCGCGTTTCGGCTTCGGTTTGGCAAGGGGTCTACTTCGCCATCCTCTGCGGACTTCTCTTAATGCTACCCGCCATCTGGGCGGAGGATTTTTTCCAATTCGTCGGTCATTCTCCCAATGTTCGCCCGCTGGAAGCCTCCTATTTTCGTTGGCTCAGCCTGGGAGGGTTGACCGTCATGATCCCAGCAGCGCTCTCATGTTTTTTCAGCGGGCGAGGTCAGACCCTCGTCGTCCTGGCCGTTAACGCATCGTCAGTGCTGGTGAATGCGGGACTCGACTGGGCGATGATTTTTGGCAGGGGGCCGTTTCCTGAAATGGGAATCCCCGGCGCGGCGATTGCCACCAATCTCGCAAATCTTTACGCGACGATTTGCTATATCATCCTTTTATACCGCTATTCGATTCGCGGACCGTATTACTTCAGCCGCCACTTCCGCTTCGACTGGCACCTGATGCGAGATCTGTTGCGGTTCGGCGGCCCGAGCGGCATGCAGATGTTTCTGGATGTCGCCGGATTCACGGCGTTCATTATGATCATCGGCTGGATTGGCCCTAACGAACTGGCAGCAACAAATATCGCTTTCAATTTGAATACACTCGCGTTCACGCCCGTGATCGGTGTGGGAATCGCCGTCTCGACGTTGGTGGGCCAGCGAATCGGAGAAGGGCGGCCAGAACTTGCTGCAACGTCAACGTGGAAGGGCTTCGTGTTTGGTGGCGGTATCATGCTGATCTGCGGCACATTCTACGTTTTTTTCCCGCAGATTCTTCTGATACCCTATGCGATGTACGCGGACGGCGACGATTTTCAGTCGACAAAGGACGTCGTCGTCATCCTGTTGAGATTCGTCGCGCTCTATTCGTTTTTCGACGCGATGGCAATCATCTTCGGATCGGCAATCCGAGCGGCAGGCGATACCGTGTTTTCAATGCTTGTGACGTGTGCCTGCGCCTGGGGTTTACTCGTCGTACCGACCTATTTGACATGGCGTTTTTACGGCCCCAGTTTATTCTGGAGCTGGACATGGTGCTCCATTTATGTCATCGCACTCGGGTTTATCTTTTTGGGACGATTTCTGAGCGGACGGTGGATGACCATGTCGATCATTGAACCTGTGCCTGCAGTTGGCGAGCTTGGACCGGTCGACAACAATGTGGCAACAGTTGCGGCCGTGAATTCGGGCGGCTCGCTTGATCAGGTTTGACTTTGCGAATCAGCACCAGAAGTTCTATAAGTCCCATACGTCCTCTATGTCCCATAAGTCACATTAACCTGGCAGGTGACACTGGGCTAACGACCCGTGCAAAAGTCGAGTGATTTAAACAAAATGTCCGTCGGAGACTTCTCTATGGCGACTGCCTTAAGTTCCCATCATGCCGTCTACGTGGGGAGTTTTGATCCTCTGACGCTGGGACATGTCGATATCATTCGACGCGGTGCTGCCATCTTCGACCGGATTACCGTGGGGATCGGTATCAATCCAGACAAACATCCGCTGTTCACACCAGACGAACGTCTGTCGCTCGCTCAAGCGGTTCTCGCC
This sequence comes from Schlesneria sp., assembly GCA_037142165.1. Lineage (GTDB taxonomy): Bacteria > Planctomycetota > Planctomycetia > Planctomycetales > Planctomycetaceae > Schlesneria. The sequence goes on from JBAXBD010000084.1 coordinate 11,916, forward strand.
CCGCTGAAAAATGTTGAGATTAAATGTTTTGAGGGGCTGACCGTCGAGTTCGTTCGTCAGTGCGGGGCTCGAGTCCTGCTGCGAGGTGTTCGTACGCTTTCCGATATCGAGACCGAGTTTACAATGACGCTGGCAAATCGTGCTCTCGATCCTGAAATCGATACCCTTTTCCTGATGGCAAGTGAACGATTCACTCATGTTTCCAGTACACTGATCAAGCAGATTGCTCAACTGGCAGCCGGAAGTGCTAAAGGAAAGTTAAACGAGTTCGTTCCACCTGAAGTGATTGAACCGTTACTGCGGAAATATAAACGCGCTGACCCAGCGGCGGTTTGATTATCGGCCCTTAAAAAAACATGATCGGAATCTTCTGAAGGATAGCTTCGATGCGATTAATTGCTGCTTTGGTTGTGGCCCTTGTGATTGGATCTCCGGCATGGGCAGAAAACTGGACAAGTTGGCGCGGGCCGAATGGCAACGGCGTCGCCGAGGGGACGGGGTATCCGACCGAGTGGAGCGACAATCGCAATCTTGCATGGAAAATCGAACTTCCCGGACGTGGCTCGTCAACACCGATTGTCTGGACTGACAAACTCTTCCTGACTTGTGGAATCGACGGCAAGAACGGCCTTTTAGCATATAACCTGCAAGGTAAAGAGCTTTGGCGCCGAGAGATCGGAAAGGAAAAGCCAGGAAAGCACAAGAAGGCCTCCAGTTGCAATTCATCCTGTGTCACGGACGGAAAAACGGTCTTTGCCTACTTTAAAAGTGGTGATCTGGCCGCCGTCGATCTCAGTGGCAAAGAAGTCTGGACGATCAACCTGCAAGAGAAGTTTGGCGAAGACACTTTGTGGTGGGACTTGGGAACGTCACCTGTTTTGACCAAAGACAATTGCGTTGTGGCCGTCATGCAAACAGGCGGCTCTTACGTCGTTGCCTTGAACAAAGCCACCGGCGACGTTGCCTGGAAAGTCGATCGAAATCTCGACGCGCCAAAAGAAGCGGCCCAAAGCTATTCAACCCCCGTCGTCCTCACTGACAAAGGCCAGGAGATTCTGGTGATTCTGGGCGCCGATCACGTGACGGCTCACCGCGCGGATACGGGTGCGGAACTGTGGCGAGTGGGTGGATTGAATCCATCGCAAAATGGATTCTTTCGGTCGATTGCCTCGGCCGCAGTCTCTGATGGAATCGTCGTCGCACCTTATGCGCGTGGCGGCTCAGTAACGGGAATCAAGCTTGGCGGCCAGGGTGACGTCACCTCAAGCCACGTGGTCTGGCAGAAACAAGGGGATGGACCCGATGTTCCCACACCGGCCGTCGCAAATGGAAAAGCTTATATTCTCAGCGACAAAGGGACCCTGACGTGCGTGGCGATCGATTCTGGCAAGGTCCTGTGGTCAGGGCAAACCGAAAAACATCGTCTCGCATTCAGCTCGTCACCGATCCTGGCCGATGGCAAGATTTACATTACACGCGAAGATGGCAAGACATTCGTTCTGGCTCAAGGAGACGAATTTAAGATCCTGTCCGAGAATGAACTCGAAGGTGACCAGACCGTCGCAACACCGGTCTTCGTTAACGGTCATATCCTGATGAGAAGCGACGCGCATCTTTATTGCATCGGCAGCAAATAAATCTTCAGCGATAGTGATAGAGATACAGCTTCTTTGCGGAGGACTGATAAAGGTAGATCGGGGCACCCACCGCTGCCCATGTGAACTGCGCCAACATCGGATTTGCTGGAGTGATTCGCGGGCTGTCGCATCCATCGTACGGAAATAATCCGCCCACCTTGTCC
>JBAXBD010000085.1:0-13698 GCA_037142165.1 Schlesneria sp.
CGAGCCCGGCACTGGGATCTATCTCGGTGACCGTGATGGTCGACCTCTGCAACAAATCGGATTCTTTAAGGATTCAGCGACGCAACGGACGACGTTTGGAATATTGCGTCCGGGGGAAATTAGAGAGGAATCGAATTTCAACATCAATGATTATCCTCCTCCGTATCTCGCCAAAACTGGTTGGTTCAAGTTGATTGCCGGGCTGGGAACGTTACATGTTCAGGTGAGTGGTGACGGGCATCATTGGGGGCACGTAATTGAGTCTCCAGGACGTGATCTTCCAGGCGCGGTCTGCTCAATGGGTCTATTTGGATTGCAGGGGCCGAATGTCCGTACGATCCGAGTTCGGCAGATTCAAGTTCGTGAACTTTTTGGAATCACGGGCAACGCAGATCCCGCTGTCTTGTCGCGCGTGACTCCGTTTAAGAAAGAAGACTTGAGTGATTCTGCGACATGGAATCATCGGGTGCTTGACAGTTTACCAAGCGACGTCGATCAAACGGCATGGTTTACAGCAAACGCTGTGGCAGCACTGGCTCAGGGGCCACCGAAGGAATTTGGATTAAATCTTCTTCGACAACTGGTCAAAGTCGAAATGCGATCGACAAGACCATTTGAACAGAAGCAGCAACTGCTCGACGATGCCTGTTCATTATGCGATCTGTTCGATGACGGACACTCAAAAACACTTGGAGTCTGGTACGAGGAACTGGGTTGGCAATTAGCCGCATCGCATGAATTGCATCCAGTCAACAAGGTTCGTACTGCATGGCTTTGGTCTACGATCTGGACGTCAAGCAAGATGCGATACGTTTGGGAACGATTGTATTCTCATGAGATCCTTCAAGCGGTCTATCGACGTGATTGGGCTTCGGCATGGTCATTGTCCCAATCGGCAGCTTACTGGAACTTGCTGCCTCATCCGGATCAACGCCCAACGGACAAAGGCGAGGAACTCGATCGACATGTCAGATGGGCGAAAGCCATCGTGGCCGAAGCCGCACCACAAATCGACGATGGAACAGGTGGTGTTTTGCCGTTGGGGCAGCGACATCCTTTTGTCTCCGTGTTGAATAAAGAAGCCTACAATGTGAGGGCAGAATTAGAGTCCGCTCTTAGTGGTCAAAACTATGAGGATGCGTGTCGCATTTTGATGTCCATTGCCGAACAACGTGATGGACCAGGCTTATTGCCTGACTCAGATGATCGTCAACTCTATGTTTCGATGTCGACAACGATCAATCTCGCCCGGAAGTCACATCCCGCCTTTGTTCAAACAATGTCTGAAAAGTTTGAACCTTTGGGGCAGATCCGGATCAGATCAGCGAGCAATCGTCGTGATATCGCAGGACTACAAGCGGCCACCTTGCAGTTCTATGGTACCGATGCCGCAAGAGACGCTCACCTATCGCTGGGAGACCTGGCTATTTCTATTGGCCAATTTGAATCAGCCGAACAACATTTTAATGATGCTCTGGTTGAAGCAGGCTTTCGTTTGCGAGAAAAACTTGAGCCGAGGTTGCTAATTGCTCGTGCGCTTGGGGGGAGACTATCAGAAGCGCAACGGGCCGCAATCTCACAACAAATCCCCACTGGTATGTTCGACCTTAATGGGACGACGATTTCTCCTGCTGACTTTCAAAGTCTGATGAATGAACTTCTTGTTCGTCCGTCGACTGCGGGTCTGATCACCGAGTTACACCGTAAGTCCGTTCTATCATTTCCACGGACAGCCTGTAAATTGGAAGCAAGAGCTCAGTTTGATGGTCATTCGGGCAATAATCCGGGACGACATGAGTATCGTTTTGGCGACCCGTTTGGCAGGCAGTTGTCGGTCATCTCCGACGATCAACGGATTTATGTCAGCAATCGGTTTCAGGTAAATGCCTACTCCGTTGTCGATGGACGCCAACTATGGGCACAGGGGCTAGGTAGCGAGCAGGGTGATGCATATGCATTGCCGTTCACACCGATGAAACCTTTGCTCACATCGGTTCATATGTATGTTCGCCGTCTGACAAAAGCAGGGGCTGAACTGGCGTGTTTGAAGCTGGATGACGGGCAGGTCGTCTGGCATCAACGTCCCGCACATTGTGTATTGACCGATCCAGTGATCTGGAATGGGCGTCTCTTCGCACTGACAATTTCCAGAGTCGATGAAGATTTCGTTCAAGTTGAGGCGACGTGGTTTGATTCCACCAATGGAAATGTCGCGTCGTCCCGTCCATTGTTTCGACTTCGAGAAGCCTCCGATCGGCAGTTTGCAGGGCAATTAACGCTATGCGATCGAATCGCGGTATGTTCCGTCTCTGGCACGACTGCAAGCTTTGACTCGCGAGGCGAGATCCTTTGGACGAGACGGCAAACTTTCATACAGAAGCCGACTGACGAAATGGCGGAGGATCAGCGAGTGGTTGCACCGATTGTTAAAGCGGGGCGAGTCATTCTTACTGTTCCCGGGGTGCGCGAGGTTAGCTGCTTGGAACTTGATTCTGGTCGGATCATATGGAGTCGACCAATCACAGACCTCCGTGGACTTCTCGATGTCAGTGAAACTCGGGTTCTGATCGAAACCGTTAAGGGGCTTGTCTCTCTCGATGTCCAATCCGGTGACGTTGCATGGCAGCGTCCGATTGAAACTCGACTAGAAGCCTTGGTCCTCGATGGACCGACACTGATCGTTGCACGCCGCGTCATGTTTCCTAAGAACCGTTCCAAGCCGGTACTCGTGTGGCTTGATTGGCAAACTGGAGAGGAGCAAGGTCAATCTCTGGTTGATGTCGCTGATCGTGAAGAATTTCAACTCGGACCGATGTTCTCGGCAGGCGATAAATGGTGGGCGTTTGTTGGTCAGTCGTGGAAAGAGCCGAAACGGGAATTAAACGAACTCGTGCGGGTTCCTGAAGTGATCCCGAGATCGTATGTCGATGAATCATTACAAGCCTGGAAACCGGAATTGTCTGAGTCGCAACTTGCAGAAATCGAGTTGATTGTTCCAGGCTGGTTTCCCCTGGCGAATTATCGAGAACGACTCGTCGTTCATCCAGGTGACATTCGTGGTGAAACAGCCGTACTTGTCAGCAAGCTTGACTCGCAGCATTCAGTTCGATTGTCCAGCCGCATGCGTCTCGTTTCAGGTGGAAAACAGATGTTGCGGCTACTCGTGGGAAATCAGCCGGGGCAAAAATGGAAGTTGACGATTCGTACAACGACCCAATTACTATTGGAACAAGATATCGAAGATGCTGGTATTACTAACGGTTGGCGCAATGTATCGGTCGATCTTAGCCCATTGGCAGGCCAGGACATCCCCGTGCAAGTGATCCAGACATCCGTTAATAACACGGCCGCCGAAGCACTCTTGAAGCGGATCGAACTGGTCGTTGAATAGATCTTCGGTCGGGATTACTTCGTCGTGAATAACGTTCGTGAAAGCGATTAATGGTATTCCGCAACTTATTGTTTTGAACCATTGGTCTTCGAACAGTATCTCGAACTGAGGGCCTTTTCATTCCGTCAGTTGATGCTTGGCGTGCACAGGGAAGATCAGAGCATTTGCGATACAGGCGACAGCGAGTAATCCAGCCATCAGATACATCGTGGAATTGTAAAGTGTGGCAGACGGGTTCATTGTTCCTTCCGGGGCGATCGACATCAGTTTAGACAGCGTTACGGTTTTGTTTGCGACGACAACGTTAAGTTGATCCAGTGATCCTCCGAATGCCTCACTGAATCTCATTGGGTCGACGTTCTTGGCGAGATCGCGCAGAGCGCGTTTTAAAGAGGATTCACGAAGTGACGTGATTGCCCAAGGTCCTAAAACACCAGCAATGCTCCATGCGGTCAGCAGGCGTCCGTGAATTCCGCCAACGTATTTCGTGCCAAACAGATCGGCAATATAGGCCGGGATCGTGGCAAATCCACCTCCATACATCGTAAAGATCAACATCGTCGAAACATAAAAACAGATCAGCCAGATAACGGATGGAAAAGCGCTTTGCTGTGCTGCAAAAAAGGGAAGCGAAAGGTAGAGCGGTATCCCCAGCAAAAAATAGAGCGCATACGTTCGCTGGCGACCAAGATGATCCGAAGCGCTCGCCCAGAAGAATCGACCAAGCATGTTAAACACGCCGATAGCCAAGACAAAACCACCCGCGAATCGGGCTGTTACGATCTGAGGCAGTGTTGATCCGAAGATCTCGGTCATCATTGTTTTGGCAACGCCCAGAACACCGATGCCAGCAGTCACGTTGAAACAGAGTACGATCCATAACAAATAGAACTGGGGCGTTCGCAGGGCCTGAGTTGCGTCGACGGTCCCCTGACTGATCATTCGCCGTGCCGCCGAAGGAGCATTCGCAGGGTCCCAGTCCGCAGGTCTCCAATCGTCTGCCGGAATTCGATAAGAAAATGCTGCGATCATCATCACGAAAAAGTAGCCGATTCCAAGGACAACAAATGCCTGAGCAACCCCCGTTGATCCCGTTCCAACGACATAGACGCCCGGTTCCGTTGGAACGGAAAGACGCGCAGCTTCATTCTGTGAGATGACGATCACAGGCTGATCTTCTGATTCGGTGACGGCGTACAAGCGACCATCTTTTAACAGTGGCTTAACGGTTTCTTGTGTCCCGAGATACCGTGGAGCACGATAGAAGTGATCGATCAGGAAATCGTTGAGTGGCGCTCCAATAATCGCTCCGCCACCAAATCCCATAATGGCCATTCCCGCCGCCATACCTCGACGATCAGGAAACCACTTAATCAATGTGCTGACAGGGGAAACGTATCCTAAACCCAGTCCAATCCCTCCGATGACACCATAACCAAGGTATAGAAGCCACAGTTGATGGAGAGAGATCCCGAGACCACCGATCAGGAATCCACCACCCCAACAGACGGCTGCAATACTTCCAACGGCACGTGGTCCGACCCGTTCGAGCCAGTTGCCAGCGAACGCGGCTGAAAGGCCTAGGCAAACGATTGCCACGCTAAAGATCCAGACCACGCTTCCAAGACTCCAGTCATCAGCGGCAGGAGCAACGACCCCGCGAACTTTGACGAGTGCTGGGTTGAAGTTACTCCATGCGTAAACAGAACCGATGCAAAGATGAATCGCAATCGACGCCGGGGGAACCTTCCAGCGGTTGAAGCCCGGTGTTGCGATGATTCGATGTTTGGCAAATATATGAAAAAAAGGCATCGTGCAACGACTCGTATCAATCCATAAAGTGTCGGTCAATCAAGAATGAGATCGTGATTGGTAAGGAGCATCAGATTAAACAGCACGTTTAACTATTCCGTCAGGTTTCCGTTGCAACTGCCTTCAAGCTCTTTGGGCGAACACGAGCGTAAAACAGTGTGAGTCCTAATCCTGTAAAGAGACATCGAGAGACTCTGCCAACGCCGATTGGTTTCGCTCCATTGCGAATCAGACGCGTCTCGGCCATGAGATCGCGTAACATCTGGCGTTCGTGGTTCATCGTCGTCCACAATAGATCGGTGAAAATGTTGATCGTAAGGTAAGGGAAGAAATACATGGAGGTCCACAAGAGCCGCATCGTCATTCTCCATGGCGACGGTGGTTTGCCATCAATCGTGATGATTCTGGCGTCGGCGATCCAATAGCCAATCGAGCGAAAACGTGATGGCTTCAAGACGGCGAGATACACCCAACAGAGGATTAGCCAGGGTAGTACTACAAACAACATGGGATGTAAGTCAGGGAAAGGTATCGCAATGAGTGTAAGCAGAAATAACAAGAAGAACAGAACGCACGAATCGACGGCAAAGATCAGCAGATGTCGGAGCGCACCGACGTAGTCCTCACGGCGGTAGACGAACGGGCCGGAATTATCATTCTCACTGGTGGCAGGTCCAGCAGTCGTCAACGTTGTCTCAGGTTCCTCTGATGTCTGCATCGCCTGATGCCCCCCCAAAAAAAGTAAAGCTGTCACAGTGAATCAGTTTTCTTGAACTCTGAGAAAAACGACGACCATTCCCAGTTGAAGAAAGAATGCAATCGGCCCGAGCACTAACCCGTGAAAGAGTTGTCCAGCGGATAATGCAATGATCGAAAATCCGATCGCGATGAGGCATGCAATCGAAGCTGCAATAGTACTGATAATCAGTGCAAGGTCGGCCAAAGATGAATGGGCAATTCCATTTTTTCCTTGCGTTGAACCCGTCGTTGCCGTTGGAAAATCGAAGCCGCAACCGGAGCAGACGATTTCCGTCGCAGACATCTCTGCTTTACATTTTGGACAATACGCCATTTGTCGGATACCTCTCGATCACGAGAAATTACTGTGAAACAGGCTCGTTAATTGATGTGGCTGTCGATGTATTGATCAAGCGGAAAGACTAAAACGTAAAACCGATCAAGGTCTATTGAGTCGATTGCTTTGAAGTCATTGCGTGGAATTGTTTCCAGCTAATTATTTCGATCCCCAGACTTTTAATCTTGTCGATGACTGTTGGGTCAGTGAAAATGCGTCGGTCGCCATCCCGATTTGCTGAGCTATTTGTGATTGCCTGCAGCTCCTGATTGTCGATTCCGCAGTGGATGATGATTTCACTGACGCCCGGCTTCAATTCCCGCAGGGCTTTCAGATAGCTTTCTTTCCGCATTTCATGTGTTGTTCCGCCGTAAAACTGGGAAAGGGCATCAAGAATCGGTAACTGTTTTGCGTCGAGCGCTTTTGTCAATTCGGCCGCCTTCTCGGCTAATGCGGGATACTCTTTTGCAATACGTCCTTCTTTGTCCGCGTTGCGGATAAAAAGCACTGGAAGATTGAATTCAATTCCCAAATTGACGTAGACTTCTACCAGATCCGGTCGGCTGACCAATGCTCCCATATGGGTGTCCAGGTGAGTAATCGGAACCTGAAACTGCAATGCTCTCTTGATCTGGGCGCGAAGTTCAATTTCCACTTCGCTCGCTTTGACACTGGCGGCAACTGCCGGGACATTCTGGTGAAGAAACCCGTCTTTATCGAGCAGGCTGGGGACTTGATCTCGAGGTGCCACGGGACCCCATCGGTAAATCTTCCATTCTGAATTAAGCGTTAAATGAAGGCCAAAGTCCTTTTCAGGGTGCTCTTTCGCGTAGAGGGCAATTTCTTGAAACCAGGGGCAGGGAACCATGATGCTTGCCGACGAGACACATCCCTTTTCCATGGCTTCAATCGTCGCCACATTCACGGAATGGGACATGCCTGCATCGTCGGCGTGAATAATGACGTATCGTTTAGAAGTCGGTTCTGAGGCAGACGACAGCGACGTTGCAAAGCTCAAGAAAACCAACGATGTCAAACACGCAGTGCTACGAAGGAACATGGGTTGCGACCGTTCTGTTGTTGAATAAACGAAAATCAATGTTTGTGAAAGTCATTGCTATAAGGAATCGGGTTTCGTCGAATTCGATTCGAGTGGGCTGCTTGCATGATGCTATTGCCACGATACCGATTGATCGTAAGCCATTTCGCTTTTCGGCGGCAACACAGGAACGCTCGCAGCCTTTTCCAGGGTCATCGCAAGATGTCGATCCCGCCATCGCTTTTTAAAAAATAATGTTTTCCCAATTGACAAATCTTCGGCACGTTGTATTAATGTGTTAATACAATATTTCAGCTCGCGGCCGACGATTTACGACGAGGCATGCTCGTGCAAATTCATATTACTACCAGCGATGGCGTGCCGATCTATCAGCAGGTGGTCAATCAGATCAAGTTCCTGATCGCTTCGGGACGCCTGAATTCCGGTGACGAGCTTCCTCCGATCCGGGTTCTGGCGGCACAGTTGTTGATCAACCCAAACACGGTGGCACGGGCTTATCGCGAACTGGAAACCTCAGGGATCGTTGAAAAGCGACGGACGGCAGGGACGTATGTTTCTGAGCAAGGATCGCCACTGGCGAGGCGTGAGCGGGTCAAGATTCTTGCAGAACGAATTGACACGCTGCTGGCCGAAGCAATCCACATGGGTATCTCGATCGATGATGTGATGAAACTGATTCAACAACGCCATAACGCAATCCAATCTGCTCGAAATGAGGAGTAATCCTGTGCTCGATTCCATCCCATCGTCGACAAGTCCCATCGTCGAAATTCGTCGTCTGACCCGTAAGTTTGGTGACAAGGTGGCACTGAATAATCTTTCGCTTGAAGTCCCTCGTGGGGGAGTGTTCGGATTGATCGGGGGAAACGGAGCTGGAAAGACAACGCTCATCAAACATATTCTTGGAATGTTAAAAGCTCAGCAGGGATCGGTTCACGTGTTTGGACTCGATCCCGTTCAGGACCCTGTCGGTACGCTCGGTCGCATTGGTTATCTCTCGGAAGAACGCGAACTCCCTGATTGGATGCGGGTAGGGGAACTCATTCGATACACGCAGGCTTTCTTCCCCAATTGGGACGAGTCTTACGCAGAAGAACTGCGCGAGTCGTTCGATCTGGATAAGAAGGCTCGAATCAAGACTTTGTCACGTGGGCAGCGGGCACGGGCAGGACTTCTCGTGGCTCTTGCTCATCGTCCGGAACTGCTGGTTCTCGATGAACCGTCGTCAGGACTCGATCCTGTCGTTCGTCGTGACATTCTTGGGGCGATTATTCGAACGATCGCCGACGAAGGCCGAACTGTTTTATTCTCGTCACATCTTCTTGACGAAGTCGAACGTGTCGCGGATCGAGTCGCCATCATTCATCACGGACAGATCATGCTCACGGCTTCCATGGAAGAAATCAAAGAGCAGCATCGTCGAGTGACACTCCGTTTCGATCAATCGCTCGACCGCCCGCCAGAGCTTGTCGGTTCACTCTCGTCAACAGGTCAGGGGAAGGAATGGACATATATTTGCAACGGTGAAATGTCTCAATTGCGAAATTGTGCCGAAGCGATCGGCGGGACCATCGTCGAAGAAGCTTCGTTAACCTTGGACGAAATCTTCCTTTCCCGCATTCTTTAACGCGCGTCGAAGCATGGGATATGAATGGGTAAATCGTTTTCGCGTTGGGACATGAGCGCTAAGGGGACGTTACTTGTTGAAAGTCGATTTCCCCTGACGGACGTTGGTTCTTCTATGCTTGTTTTATTGAAAAGCGATTGTTGAGGAAATATATGCGATCAGTTCCCTTGGCGATGACGTGGGAGATGCTGCAACGAGGGCGGTGGTATTTGATCGCCTGTTTTCTTGGTGCTCAACTCATTCTTTCGATTGTATTTGGGGCGCTGGCTTCCGCCGGTGTTGATTTCGAAGATCCCAGTATCGTCGGCGTCGGTGCATCCTTTTTGCTGACGTATATGTTTTTATTTTCGGTCAGCGCCTTAGCTTATCAGGGGCCGCCGTCCCGCTTATACACGTATCCAATTACATCATCGACAATTGTGTCCGGGCATTTGTTAGTTTCGATGGCATCCGTAGGGTTCCAGCTATGGCTGAGCATCTTCCTGATGAATACGTTTTTCAAGACGCACTGGCCCGTGTGGGGGCCTGTGTTGTTTGCTGCCGCCGCCGTTTGCTCAATTCAGGCGACCATGTGGTTGACCGAGAAATCCGCATGGGCACCGTTGGCAATTGCGGTCGTCGCAGGCCTTTTAGGTTGCTGGTATCACTTTCGATGTGTGGTTGGATCTGGCATTAGTCGTTCGACGGTTCTTTGGACATCGGTGACTCTGGCGGATCTTGCTGGTTTTCTCGCTGTCACAACAGCCTCGTTCGTTTTCGGGAATTTTGCGATGACGCGCAATCGCTGTGGTGAACAATTGAAACCTCTTGGGATTCATGCATGGCTCTGCCGTGTCCTTGATTTCGCTCATGATGAAAAAGCTTTGCCATTCCGTTCGCCTGCAGAGGCACAACTTTGGTATGAATGGCGCTTAAAGGGTTGGGGCATGCCTGCCACTGTTGTGCTTGGGTTGTTCTTTTTAATGGCGGTTTGGCTGATTTTCGTTCGTGATCCGAAACTGATTGGCACCGGATTTTTGATGCTTGGTGGATATCTTTCGGTACCGGGTCTCGTCTGCGCTTTTATCATTGGAAACACGGGACGGCTCGACACCGATTTCGAGATGGGGCATTTTCTCGGTTCGCGCCCGATGAAAAGCGATGAAATGGCGCGAACGATACTAAAAATGACCGCACAAAGTTTGCTGCTGGCCTTTTCGCTTTGGGCAGGCGCATTTCTGGTGACAGCGGTGATTTTGCTCGGGTATGGCTTAACACCGGGCGACATCATTCCGAAGGAAATCCCGTGGTGGTCTTTTCTTGCTGCGCCTCTGGGATGCTGGACGGTGATTACTGTTCTTGCTTCGATTGGTCTGACGGGCCGACCAGTCCTGTTTGCTAAAATCTGTTGCGCAATGCTCGCGCTGTATATGGCTAGCCTCTTTTTTTCTGTCTTCGTTCTGACCGAGAAGGGGCGCGACGAATTCTTTACCGGAGTTGCGCTTATTATTTCCGCCGTGCTTTTAAGTGGTACTGCCTGGCTGTTCATCACGGCACTGAGGCGTCAGTTAATTCAATTGCCATCAGCGGCTGCTTGTGCCTTTATTTGGATCGTCCTCAGTTCATTATGCGTACTGATCGGGTCGCAGTATCCCGGTGGGGAACTGTTGAACTATTTCACTCTTGTGGCTCTCGTCGCACTGGTCGTGGCGCCCATCGCCGCCGCGCCCCTGGCTGTTTCCTGGAATCGGACGCGATGAAATTCCAGTTTCACCGGAAAAAACACCGCGAATCTGATTGCGATCCTTGCCGAAAGTGACATTTTGTCTGTAAAAATGTCGCCGCGTGATCCAATTTCGCCTCCGCCACGTTCTTGAGTCTCGACAGTACATTAGTGGTCGGTTTTCCGTTCGAGATTCACCGAAAACGGCCCCCCTTTTCCCTGCTGGATGCCTCAATTAGAAAGGCCAGTCATGTTACGCAGATTTTGTTTTTCCGTCGTGGCACTCGTCCTGAGTTCCACGATCGCTTCGGCTCAAGTCAAACTCGAACCGAAGTATCCGGAAGAGGTCAAGTCGGTTGTTCATCGCGAAACATCAACGAAACAGACGCTGACGTTAGCCGGGATGGATATTGACACGAAATCATCCACCTTCATTGTGGCGACGACTTCGACTGGTAAGCGGGCCGCTGATGGAACATTGAAGATCGAAGAAAAAGTCGACACATTGCAGTCCGAAATTTCGACCCCCGGTGGATTGATTCAGTTCGATTCGGCCAATCCGGACAAGAAAGCGGACAATGCGCTACTCGAACCCATTCTTGATATTTTCCGATCTGTCTTTCGCAACCCCGTGACTATGGAACTCGACGCAAAAAACAAAATCACTTCGGTCAAATTGCCTGATGGTGAGTTTGAAAAGCTTTCAGATGCCGCGAAAGGTCAACTAAGCCCCGAAACCTTAAAAAAGAATATCGAAAATGTACTTCAATTCTTACCCGACGAACCGGTGAAGAAAGGGGATACCTGGGAGAGGTCCTCAGAACAGAATCTTGGCGCTGGTCAGACAATGAGTTTTCGTACTAAGTACGAGTATCAGGGGACCGTCGAAAAAGATGGCAAGACACTCGACAAAATAACGGGTAAAGCGTTCGATGTCAGTTTTGCAATTAATGGAAACGCGATGCTGCAGGTCACAAAGAGCGATCTGAAGATTATCGAATCGGAAAGCACCTTTCTGTTTGATCGCGAACGAGGCTCTGTCGTTTCAAACTCGTCGAAAGTCCAGATCGCAGGACCATTAACTCTTGTGATTAATGCCATGGAATTCGCCGGTAAGGTCGATCTGACAATCGAAGAAAAATCGTCGCGAGAAAAGAAGTAATCTCGCCTCAGGACTCCGTTGCCAGGTAGGTGACAAGCTGACACTCGTCGCTGCTTCGATTAAGAAGCAGCGACGAGTCCAGGTTCCCATGCCGCAATTTTATTTGTCTCAAGTTGCCAAAGAGCGATTGCCTCAGACGCGTCTTTGTGTATTGTTCAAATATATTTGTCGTTTGTCAATAGTAATTTGTTGTTTTTTTCGAATAAAAGATTGAGTCGCTTCTGAGTGGGTGTGCGATTCCACTTTGGCTCTCATGAACCGGCCGTGAAATTCAACGTAGGCATGAACGACGAGCTATTTGGATACCGCGAGATGGCCGGGAAGTTCGACTTCAAAAATGCTGCCAGACTGGCCCGGTCGATCGTGAACGCTGATGCGGCCGTTGAGTTGCTTGACGAGCGTATGAACGATGTACAGGCCGAGTCCCGTTCCCTTCTGTCGACGAGTTAATTCGCTCCCCGCGCGAAAGAACATGCGAAAGATCCGCTTGCGCAACTCGTGCGGTACGCCAAGCCCATTGTCGATAATACGAATCACCACCCGGCCACGTTCACCGATTCGAACGTGGACTTCCACTCGTGGCGGGTCCCCCGCGTATTTGATTGCGTTATCGAGCAGGTTACGGAAGATGGTTTCAAGTACGAGCGGTCGCGCAAAGACGACGATCGGTTGAAAATCGTATACCAGCGTCTCGGTCTCATCCTTTTTATGATGAGCGCACGCAGCAGCACCGCATTTTCGTAACAGCGTTTCGAGCGAAATATCTTCAGGTTCAGACTGCTCGCCGATGGCATCGATCCGACCGACTTCCAGTAATTGCGTGATCAGGTGGTCGAGCCGTTCGAGTTCTTCTTCCATCACGCGGTAGAATTTGGTTCGCTGCTCATCGCTCAACGCACGCATTTCGAGCGTTTCCAGATAAAGTCGTAGTGACGCGATCGGCGATTTCAGCTCGTGAGTCACACTGTCAATAAAATTCGCCTGGCGTTGGTTGAGTCTGACTTCCTTGATCATCAGGAATAGATAAAACGACAGCCCGAGCAGAATCAAACCGAAAACGGCGACCCCAATGATGATCGCGCTCCAACCCATCGAACGGGCCAGGAGCGCAATCCAGAAAACCATTAACGTCACGTTGAGCGTCATCAGGACAACGCTGAGCGTAATCGGAAGTCCGATCGTCATCCGGGAACGAAGGGCGTTGGACACGGCGTCACCTTTGGAATCAATCGAGCGAACAATTCAGATGAAGCAGCATGTCAGGTCGGATGCTGATGTCAACCAATCGAGACTTCTTATTACGGTGCTTCGTCCAAGTGCCGCACTTTAAGATCTGCGAACGAAGATCTGTCAACGAAAAAACCGCAGTCACATGCCATGACTGCGGTTTCGGGAGGCTGCGGAAGTTTTCCCCCTGTATCCCGCCAGAGTGACAGGGGGGCCGCAGCCGGGACGTTATTTCAATTGCCCGGTGGCAGCAGTAATGGCATATCACCGACTGACGCGTCTGATGAGGACGACGAGTGGGGAGTGGCGAATGGCAATACTGTGGAGCTCAATTTCGGAATATTCGCCCTGGAAGTGGACCGTGGTTGAACCACTTCTTCTTGAGCTTCAACAGGGTATGTTTTCGGAGTGGTCGGTACGGAATTAATATTCGTCTTCGAGACGGTACGCTCGGAATTGGCCCCCGTTTGGCGCACTTCGTTATTCGGACGGGTGAACGATGGGAATTTGAGGCCCGCGTTATTCAGATTCCACCGGGATTTCTTGGCAGATGGAGTCGGTGGTGATGAGGGCTCGGAGTAGCCGGGGGCTGGGAGCTCCGACGGTGGATCTGGTTCGGGAGCCGTGCTTTGGTCTGAATTC
>JBAXBD010000086.1:0-13689 GCA_037142165.1 Schlesneria sp.
GCCAAGCTCAATACATTTACCCAGGATCTCGTCGCTGGCTTTTAACACGCGACCGACCTGTTCGGCGTTTCGCTCATCAAACAGCAGTATCGGGTGAATGTTTCCATCCCCCGCATGGAAGACGTTAACAATCCGAAGCCCGTGTCGTTCGCCGCAGGCGATAATGAATTCGAGAATCTCGGGGAGCTTCGTCCGTGGGACGACCCCATCTTGAGTGCAATAGCTGGGACTCAGTCGTCCGATGGCGCCGAACGCCTGCTTGCGGCACTTCCAGAGCAACAGTCGTTCTTTCGTCGAATTCGCCTGACGGACTTCCCGTGCTCCGTTTTGCGTGCACAGGGAAATGATCCGCTGAGCCTCTTCGTCGACGGCTACTTCCAGCCCGTCGACTTCGATCAGCAGGACAGCTCCGGCATCCAGAGGAAAACCAAAATGAAACGCCTGTTCCAGCGCACTGACGATCCCCTGATCCATCATCTCCAGCGCGGCGGGAACGATACCGGCACCGACGATTCCGCTGATCGCTTTTGTCGCATCGGCCACCGTCTCGAAGATTCCCAGCATGGTGCGATACGCGGCAGGATCACGAGTCAAGCGGACGATCACCTTCGTCGCGATCCCCAATGTCCCTTCGTTGCCAACAAATAACCCGGTCAGGTCGTAACCGGGAGTCTCTTCCACCGGCCCTCCCAATTGGACAACGTCGCCATTCGGGAGCACCACCTCGGCACCCAGCACGTGATTCACCGTGACGCCGTATTTCAACGTGTGCGGACCGCCCGAGTTGGTCGCAAAATTTCCTCCGATCGTGCAAGCCCCCTGACTCGACGGATCAGGAGCGTAGTGATAGCCGCTTCCCTTCAGATGATTCGTCAGATGGACGTTCACAAGTCCCGGCTCGACAATGGCGTACCGGTCGCGGTAATTGACCTCCAAAATCTTTTTCATTCGCGTCAGCGTGATCATCACGCCGCCGCCGACTGGAAGGCAGCCCCCGGCCAGACTGGTTCCCGCACCGCGAGGAACGAAGGGAACGTCAAATTCGTTGCAGAGTTTAACGATTGCAACGACCTGTTCAGTCGTCGTCGGAAAGACCACCACATCGGGCGACTTCTTGTCGACGACGAATCCATCGCATTCGTAAACAAGCAATTCGTCAGGGTTAAAGAGTAGTGAATCGTCACCGACAACCGCTCTCAAGCGGTCAAGCAATTGTTGCGGACGGGAGGTCGGTCGAGCGGGTTCAGCCAGAGTTGTCGTCATCGGGAGGGATTCGTTTCGAAAGACGCGGAGGTTGCAGTGAACTTCACGAGACGGCATTTTGGAAAATTAACTTAAGAAATGCCGGACGAAATGTGAAGACACTCGCCATCCGGGAACGTGGTTTTCATTCCGCATCGAAGATACAATCCCATTCCACCGCGAAAGAAACCAAACGTTATCATTGTTGCCCTGTGAAAGTTGACTATGTCCGTTGCCCTGCCCGATACCCCGTTTTCCGGTCACGCCACATCACAGGTCCCCGATGCTGAAGGTCGATTCGGTGAATTCGGTCGGCGATTCGTCCCGGAAACGCTGATGCATGCCCTGGAAGAACTGACGGTTGAATACGCCAAAGCCAAGGCTGACCCGTCGTTCCAGAAGCAGCTCGACGGCTTGCTGCATACATTCGTTGGTCGGCCAAACCCATTGTACTTCGCCGAGCGACTGACGAACGCTTGTGGCGGGGCACAGATCTATTTCAAGCGTGAAGATCTGAACCACACCGGTGCTCACAAGATCAATAATACGATCGGACAGACGCTGCTCACCCTGCGGATGGGGAAAAAGCGGGTCATCGCCGAAACGGGAGCTGGTCAGCACGGGGTCGCCACAGCGACAGCGTGTGCTCGATTCGGCCTGCCATGCGTGGTGTACATGGGCGAAGAAGATATTCGCCGTCAAAAACTGAACGTTTTTATCATGCGGACCATGGGTGCCGAAGTTCGGCCAGTCACCAGCGGATCGCGTACACTGCGAGACGCAATTAACGAAGCAATGCGTGATTGGATGGCTTCTGTCGAGGACACTCATTACATCCTCGGCTCAGTCGTCGGACCGCATCCGTTCCCGATGATCGTCCGAGATTTCCAGTCAGTGATTGGTAAGGAAGCTCGGTCGCAGTGCCTTGCAACGACAGGACGATTACCCGATGAAGTGATCGCCTGCGTCGGCGGCGGTTCGAATTCGGCCGGCATGTTTTATCCGTTCGTCGATGACGCGTCAGTCGAAATCACCGGCGTCGAAGCGGGAGGACGCGGCCCAAAAGCGGGCGACCACGCCAGCACCCTGACCTTCGGGAACAAGGGGATCCTGCACGGTACTTACAGTTACGTTCTGCAGGACGAAGACGGCCAGACCGCCGATGTGCATTCGATCTCGGCCGGATTGGATTATCCTGGAGTCGGTCCCGAACACGCGTACTGGAAAGACACGGGTCGAGTCCGCTACGTCAACATCGGCGACAAGCGGGCGCTTGAGACCATGCAGTATGTCGCGAGAACCGAAGGGATACTGCCAGCCTTGGAAACTTCGCATGCGATCGCCTACGCACTCGAACGAGCGAAGCAGCGTAAGCCGAGCGACATCATCGTTGTTTGCCTCTCTGGTCGTGGCGACAAAGACGTCAACGAGGTCGCTCGACTGACAGGTCAAGAACTGTGATCCAGAACCGTAAAATGATTGAAGACTGCCAACCCTTTTAATGACACTGGCGAGCCGGGCGGCGTCAGCCCCCGGACTCTTCGGCAAACCGAGTGCGACAGTTGCAGTGCAAGAATCCTGAGGCTGACGTCCGGCATGCCTCATATATTTTTTCCGCCCTTGTGAAAGTACATCGTGTCTCAAGCCTCTCGCATCGCCGCCGTCTTTTCCAACTTGAAGTCGTCAAATCGCATGGCTTTCATGCCATTCATCGCAGCAGGTGACCCGGATCTTCCAACCACCGCCAAGTTGCTGAAGGAACTCGCTGCGAGCGGAGCGGATCTGATCGAAGTCGGCTTTCCCTACAGCGATCCGATCGCCGACGGCCCTGTGATTCAAGCCTCATACACGCGGGCATTGGCCAAGCACGTAAAGCTGAAAGAAATCTTCGCGACAATCACCAGCGTCAGCCGCGAAATCCAAGCTCCGCTTGTTGGCATGGTCTCTTACGCGATCATCTTCCGTCACGGAATCGACGCATTCGTTCAAGAAGCGAAAGCCGCCGGGTTTGCAGGGCTGATCGTTCCCGATCTGCCAGGCGACGAAGCGTCTGGCTTCGCAACCCTGATGGCCAGGCACCAGATGGACCTGATTCAACTGGTCGCCCCGACAACGCCACCCGACCGCGCAGCAAAAATCCTGAAGCACGCAACAGGCTTCGTTTACTGCATCGCAGTTGCTGGGACAACCGGAGTTCGGAAAGAACTTGCACCACAACTCGCCGAAATGCTGAAGTCGCTGAGAACACAAACAACACTTCCCCTCGCAGTCGGCTTCGGAATCAGTGCCCCCGATCAGATCAACCATCTGAAAGGCAAAGCGGACGGAGTCATCGTCGGTTCGGCCATCGTCAAGCTGCTTGAGAACCTGGCAAGCGATTCTTCGAAGACAGATGCAACCCTGCACGACATAGGTAGTTTTTCAAAAACCTTGGCCGACGCGGCACATACGTAACGCAGATTACTCGTTAGCCCGACGCGTGAGCGAGCGTCTTGGCATTGTTGTCCCTCGCTTGCGCGTAGGGCTATCGTTCTGCGGTGCTTTATCCCGGAAACAATTGGCTCGAATTCAGCCGCGAAGCCGCGCAGGAATACAGCCCGGGGTTTCAACCCCGGGAACGACATTAACAGGCGCAATTCAAGCTCCGAAGGAGCGTAGGATGAACTGCACGTTACGCATGAAGTACACCCAAGTTTAATCGGCATTCCGTTCGTTTGTGGCCATCCCGCCAAGGTTATCGCAGGATCAGCCGCAGGAATCCTGCGCCCTTATCAGGGCTGAACGTCATCCGATTCGGACCTTTCCTGGGGTTGAAACCCCAGGCAATATTTCCGCACCGCTTCGCGGTTAAAGACAACTCCATGAATGCGAAACTACAGAACAATTTTCGAGGAGCGAACCCCGCAGTTTTTATGGCTGCGTTTGGCCGAATTTATTCGATTATCGTCAATCGAGACGCAAATTTTTCCATTTGATGTTTTGATCTCCGCTGACGATCATTGCACGCATGGCTGCGGCAAAATGAAGTAAAACCAAACCTGAATCGATAGCACTTGGCATAATTAACCGATCGATCACCGCGCATTGAAATTGCAAGATGAGGAAAAGATGCTCGATCGAATCACAAACGGGCGGACCGACATGGTTTTTGACTATTTATCCGAAGGCCATCCCGCGAATTCGACCGACGGAAATGGAGTGTCACTGATCAAATGGTGCGCCTATTACGGTGACGTCAGCGCCATCCGGTACCTGCTCGCCAACGGGGAATCACTCGAAACGCTCGGAGAAAACCTTGACCTCAACGGCGCGGCGTTTCACGGGCATTGGCGGCTTTGCCAATTCCTGATCGAGCACGGTGCTGATGTCAATCATCCGCAAGCGGATAGTGGGGAAACACCACTGCATTCTGCCTTGTGTACGTCCGATCGCCTGGCACACGACCTGGTCATCCAGGTGTTACTTGCTGCAGGTGCCAATCCGAACTGCATTACAAAAGAATCCGTTGAAACGGGCGGCTTCATGCGTGATTGCCGAACAAAAGGGGAAACACCCCTTCATCGCGCGGCTGCGTTCGGCACGGAAGAAACCATTCAACTTCTTCTTGATGCGGGCGCGACCATCGATGTCAAAGACATAAACGGAGATTCTCCGCTGACTTGGGCGAGTTGGTACATGCGCCCGGATTCCATTCTCCGGAAATTGTGCTACGGCGACTTTTCCGTCCGAACAGGAAGACGCAGTATGAGAGCCTACTTGCTTGGGGAACCAGGCGTCTAAAACAAGACACTTCAATGAAGAGTCAGCAAACAGGCCGGTCCTACGGAATGGAGTGCTAACAGTTAACGCTGGAACAAGTCCATGGGATGACAACTTGCGCGAAAACAAAAGCGGTCAGCAACCGATAACGTCGATACAAGCGGGAAGTACTTTTTCGCTTGATTGCGGTGGGCTATGGCACGACCGATTACCCACCATGGACCATTCGTCTGGTCATCCAGGCTTCAACGGCCAGACTGGCAAGAAACACGTAGAGTATCATCCACCAGATCTCGGTTCTTGAACTGTCAGCAAACATATTTTTTCGCAGGTCGGGTAGATCGTTGACGAATTTCATTCGGTCGTCCTTGGCAAGGACCTCGCGCTCAGCTTCCGTTAATGGAGTCAAAACAGACTCACCTCGATCGAAATTTGCCACGAAGTATTCTGGTCGATTGGGCTCATTCGGTTTTAAGATCTTTCGCACGAATCGATAAACCCCGGGCAATGTTGTCGTTCTCAAGCGAACGGCGGGTTCGAATGATCCGTTAATCTTTTCACCAGGCAAAGGCTTGTTCGCGGGATTCAGAAACTGGTAATCGTCGATTTTTAAATCGGGCGAGACGATCAGAATCAATGGCGAGCCGACGTCCAGGTTTCGGGATGCGGTCGGCGTCGCCAGGGAAAACAGCAACTCGTGCAGAAACGGCACGTAATCCTGCTTGGCGGGAAGAGTATTCCAATCGGCATCCAGGGACGATGTGAGTAATGCGGTCACACCGCGACCATAACGGCGAGTGATCAAGAGCGGGTCGCCCGTTGTCAACCGCGCTTCGACGATCGAAGTTCCGATTTTCAGCGATGATTCAGGATCAAATTCATCAACAAAAAGTTCGTCCCGCTCATCATTTGGTAGCAATGAACCAGGCTTACCAGCCTGTTCTTTCGGTAGCACGACTTTCCACCAGCGGGACCAGCGCGCGTCACTCAGCGTTCCACCTCGGTCGGCCCGAAAGGGTTGCAGCCAGTTTTGTTCCAGGCTGTTTCCCAAAACGCGAACGCCTCGTTTTTCGTTGCCGTCCTCGGTCCCTGGCTGATCGAGTCGACACGGGAGCAAACCCTTGCCATCTGCAAAAAATTTGCTGCGATAATGTTCCTTGTCGACCTTGTCCCCGACCGTGAACAGCACTCCGTGACCACTCGCCACAAATTGTCGCAGCCCGTCGATGGCTGCGTCATTCAGTGTGGCCACGTTGGCGATGACGGCAATCGACATCGGCTTCAGGCGATCGATCGTCAATTGGTCAGGCGTAATCACTGTCGGCTTGATCCACGGCTGTTCGTCACCGGCTGACAATAACGCCGCGTTGGCAAAAAATGTCTCGCACTTCGTCGCGTCAAGTTTATGGTCTCCATCAACCAGTAACGCCGGAAGCGATTCGGTTACCGTGACAACCGCGTCGGCTCGATTGTCGCCAGGCAATGCGTCGTCATCCAGGACCAGGCTGATCAGATGAGACCCTGCCGACTCGAACCGGTATTCAAAGTCGACTGTTGTTTCCCCTTGGGGCTGAAGCTTGATCTGAACACTTTGGTCAGGCAACCGAAGCTGATCGATCTCGAGATGAACCTTACGAGCGATCGGCGTATCACTGCCCGAGAATTTGACTTTGCTGCTGATTTTGACCGGCACACCGACGATCGCCAGTTCGCGAGAAAGTTGCAGGCGATCGATCGCGAAATTGGCCGCTTCGCCCAGTTCGCCCCCCGATGCGTCAATGACCCAGACGCGTGGAGCAATCGGCGACTGGCTGAGCACATCATCGAACCTTGCCCACAGAGTTTCATCGCCACCTTTCCAACTGAGTGATTGAAGATCGGTAAACACAACAACTTCACGTTGCAGGTTTGTCCCCGACGCCAGAAGCTGTACACCCTTTTGAACGGCGGCGGCCAGATTGGCAGAGCCTGACGGAGCCGCCAGATCATTCAACGCTTCTTTTGCGCGGTAAGAATCTCGCGTCGCGTCAGGCAGGACCGACTGCGGTTGTTCCCTGGCATCGATGATCTGGATTGAATCGCCAGGCAACAAGTCGCCCAGAAACTCGCGAGCGAGTTGCATCGATCGCGAATGAGGCGTTTTCCCATTCCCGAGCCCGTCCCAGCCCATACTGTAGGAACCATCAATGATCAGAACGACGTCACGCGGCTGAGTCGAGACAAAACCACCCAGCCATTGGCTACCAATCCAGGGCCGAGCCAGAGCGATGGCGACCATTGCCACCAGTCCGATTCGGACAAGCATCAGGAGCAGTTCCTCAAGCCGAATTTTCCGTTTGGCGCTCGGATCGAGTTCCAAAAACTGCATCGCCCCCCATTCGACAAGATCGTACTTCTTGCGGCTGAGCAGATGCGCGATCACGGGCAGGACAATGCCTGCCAGACCCGCCAGCATCCAGGGATTGAGAAATGAAGTCAGCACGTTTTACTTCAGAGGACAGGTTAGTCAGACTAAAAGTCTAACATGACGCGTCACGCGCTTCATTGCCAGAGCTCGACGCTTTGTAGTCATTTTCATTAATACATATCCTCACGAATGTCTTCCTCCACGACCTGTATCGTGAACAACTACGAAAAGGTCCGACCGACAGATCCGTCGGTGATTGTTAACAGTTCGTTCAACAAAACTGTTCTGCTGTGCAAACCAATCAAAAATTCCCGCTTCGTTTGCACCAACCTTTCAGGTGGTGCGTGAAAATGCTGAGAATGTACAACTTGAATCAACCTGCACTTACGCCCCTGAGCACACTGAGGATGTAATGTGATGTCTCCTTCGCTAAATTTCGAGAAGAGTCGAGAGCATTTGTTTTGGAGAATAGAGATGCCCAAACGGTGGCCTGACCGTCGTGGTTTTACGCTGATTGAACTGCTGGTGGTCATTGCCATTATTGCAGTTCTGATCGCGTTGTTACTCCCTGCCGTTCAGCAGGCTCGCGAGGCGGCTCGGCGTACGCAGTGCAAAAACAATCTGAAGCAACTGGGTCTGGCTCTTCACAATTATCACGATATCACATCCAGCGTGTTTCCGTCAGGTTACGTGAACAGGAACCTTAATGGCGGTTGGGGGTGGAATTCGATGTTGCTGCCGCAACTCGACCAGGCCGCTCTCTATAACACGCTCGGCGGAGCCACCACCACACCGAATTTCAACTCGGATTTCGCTCTCGTCCCAGCAACCGTCACTCCGAACACAGTCAAGACCAGCATCAAGGCGTTTCGCTGCCCCTCGGATACTGGAAGCGATCTGATCGCACCGAATAACAATTTTGCCTTCAACAGCGGACGATCAAACTACGTCGGTGTCGCAGGAACTGACCCTGCATGGATCAACGCCACGGTGGGTGGAGCATCCTCGTCGTCATTCGGCACCGTGGGCACGCTGTGTACTGGCGGATACGGCGAACCCGTGGCTTGTGGTGCCTTTTACGTGTTGGAGTCAACCTCGTATGAACCGATTGTGGCAACTGCTTACGGGGGAATGTTTGGAGCCAATAGTAAGTGTGGCTTCCGTGAGATGATGGATGGATCAAGTAACATCATCGCCATTGGCGAACGGTATACACCTTTGATATCGACGACGGCCCAAGATGGTATGGGCGATGCCTCATGGGTTGGTGCGACAGACGACACGGGGCCGTACGGTCAGGGAGTCGCTTTGGGTGAAGCATCCGTTCCGATCAACGCATTTTTCACGACAACAACGCCCAGGCCCGGAACGACAGGTTTCGGCAGCATGCATACGGGCGGTTGCCATTTCCTCATGGGAGATGGAGGCGTTCGCTTTATCAACCAGAACGTGGATATGAAAACATATCGCAAACTGTCACGCATTGCTGACGGTGCGGTTGTGGGCGACTTCTAGCCTTCAGTAGCGGCGGCTTCCAGCCGCCGACGTTCGCAGGCCATTCTTATGGACTGCGAACTCAGTCAATATCTCGAAAGTGGCTGAAGCGACGCTAAACATACCGAAAAATCTCGCGGCGGCTGGAAGCCGCCGCTACGTGAAAACGCCACCTCGCGCTAGAGCGTGTAATCAACAGCCTCGACTTTTGTCGAATCCGAATCGACTGTTCCCTCACGATCCGAAACCCTGACCGCTTCCGCAGACAAATCATCAAGATTCATCAGCGCGTCGTCTGCACTATCGGCATGCGTGATCAAGAATGTCTGAACCGCTGACATCGGCAGCGTTCGTTCTTCCAGACTTTCAGCGAAGTAGTCCGCCATCGACGGATCATTATCACCGAAAAACCGAACGAATAGTCGACGCAACTGATCCCGATCTGCGTAGTCGATCAACTCTTTCCGATCGATTCGGCCGGGCCGGATTAATGCAGGATCGAGTCGCTCGATGTGATTTGTCGTGGCAAACAGGATTCGACCTTCGCCCGCAGCAACCCCATCGATCGCATTTAAAAGTCCGCTAAAGGTTAACTTGTTAGTTTTATCTTCAGCGGCTTTCCGTTCGACGAAAACGCAATCGATGTCTTCGATCAGGACGATCGAATTCACTGGACAATTGGACAACAACTGACAAAGGTCATCATCGTCCAGCGACGAATTGGCGAGACTCAGGATCGCAATGTCCATCTTCATGGCTGACGCAATTGCCAGGACGGCCGAGCTTTTCCCAGTCCCTGGCGGGCCGTAAAGCAGGTAACCACGACGATACGGAATCCCCCGTTCAACGTACCATTCACGACGAACAAGGAAACTACGTACGTCTTCGATCAAGCTTTCCATTAAGCCATCACGCAGCACGACCGATTCAGGCGGACGCGGCAACCGCTTCATTTGCTCGTCCCATGACGAATACGAGGCCCGGTGAATCGCCAATCGGTTATCACCCGGCGGCAATGCCACATCTCTGGCATCCTCGAGTAGTTGCTGAGCGATCTTACGATCCCGGCTGAAAATATGGATGGCGAACGATTCGCGTACGCTGAGCGACTGCCCCTGACTTCCGTCGGGCTTTGGACGCTCGCGGTTCAGAATCACCAGCCTTCCTCGATAGAAAAAGATGTGCTCACCCGGCGCAGGCGAAAACAGGATGCGTGGGCGGGCATCCATCGAAGGATCTTCCTGCCGTTCTCGATAGTCAACCGAGACTGTTTTAACAGTCAGGCTGCGTGCACGATCTTTGGCGTAGGTGTGTTGAGCCAGCAATTTATCGATCCATTCAAATGCAGGATCACGGTCCAGAATGTCGATTTCGATCAACCAGCGCCGCCTGAGCCACTGCCAGATTCGGCTGGGAACTTCCCTGAAGTAAGCGAGCAGACCGCCCCCCACCATCAGGATCAAGCCCCCACCAAATAATTGATTGGTTGCCAGTTGGTGTTGAATAAATTCCCAGATCGCGTTCATTTTCGCTCGTCAAAAACGGGGGAAACCGAGTGGAAAGTTAATCCACGGCGGCGATAATCGGTTAAAACAACTGTATCAACGTAGTCAAGGTGTCTCGGATCAAAAAGTTCCGTTGTCGAACCTCGATTTTTTTATGTTGCATGTCTCTCACATCGGTGAGGGCTTCAGTTCTCGTTGCTCAAAGGCGAATGTGATGCGTGATTTGGTCGTCGCGGTGACCGGTGCCAGTGGTTCGGTCTATGCCGTTCGTCTCGTTGAGGTCCTGATCGCGGCGGGTCGAACTGTCCATCTGACGATCAGTCCGGCAGCGGTCGAAGTCTTCAAACGAGAATTGGGGCTTTCGCTTAATCTCGACAATTTTGACATGCAACAGATTTTGCCAAGACAAGATCAGGTCGCGCACGACGAAAAGCTGAAACTGCTTAAGCCAAGTGGGGTGGCGGGATACGCCGCCAGCTCGGTATTCAGTGACAGCGAAATCTTCTCAGGAAAACTCATCTATCATCACTATCGCGACTATTCTGCTGGCATTGCCAGTGGTTCCTTTATGACCGACGGGATGGTGATTTGCCCCTGTTCCATGGGAACACTCGCCAGCATCGCCAATGGGATGTCTCAGAACCTGATTCATCGAGCGGCTGATGTCCATTTGAAGGAGCGACGCAAACTGATTCTGGTTCCTCGGGAAACACCGCTCAGCGTGATCGCTCTCGACAATATGAAGCGGCTGGCAGAAGCGGGTGGAATCATCCTTCCCGCCATGCCGGGCTTTTATCACGAGCCAAAATCGATTCCCGATCTGGTCGACTTTATTGTCGCACGTATTTGCGATCAATTGGGGGTCAAGCACGAGCTCATGTCGCGCTGGGGTGAGAATGCCTTGAACGAATAACAACATGCACACCGGACCGCTGTCGGACAGTGCAGGTTCGCAACTTTTTGTGAATTTCGAGAAATGATCGTTCGAAGCGGTTTCTGCAACGCCTGCAACCTATACTCCGTTGAAGGAGTTGGAGGCTATTTTGCAGGAATACAGGGGTGGATTCTCTTGGCGATGCCTCTGAATTGCGAAGATGGTTATCCGCGACATACAACTTCGGCGTCGGCGAGGCCCCTTTCCGATTTTAGAGTTACCGCGATTTGAAGGACCGAATAATTATGCGAAACCGCCAGGCCACTCAATTGCTTTCACAGCTTTCGCACACAGGTCGCCGCGCGGCAGAGTTCCCTAAATCTGATGTCCCAGACTGGCCTCTTGAGGATTTGATCCCGGTCGAATTCCAAGCGACATCGATGCCCAAATTACCGGAACTGGCTGAACCGGATGTGGTGCGCCATTTCGTTAATCTTTCGACGCTTAACATGTCAGTGGATACGCATTTTTATCCGCTTGGCAGTTGCACCATGAAATACAACCCGAAGCGGCACGAGCGACTGTCAAGATTACCTGGTATTGTCGATATCCATCCGCATCAGACGGCTGGCAATATCCAGGGAATGTTGGAACTGCTGTACGAGATGCAGCAGATGCTGGCCGAAATTTCCGGGCTTCCGGCTGTTTCACTGCAACCCGCCGCCGGTGCTCATGGTGAGTTAACGGCACTGTTTGTCGCCGCTGCTTATTTCCGCGACCGAGGCGAACATCGGACAAAAGTCATTTTTCCCGCGAGTGCTCACGGAACGAACCCAGCCAGCGCCGCCATGGCAGGGTTTGAATGTATTGAATTAAAAGGGACGGTCTCAACGCCAGGTGAAGATCCAGGCAAAAGTGGGTTTGTCGATCTTGAAGAATTGAAGCGGCACGTTGATGACAAGACTGCCGTTTTCATGGTGACCAACCCAAACACGCTTGGTCTGTTTGAAAGAGAGATCGCAGCCGCAGCTAAAATTGTCCACGACGCAGGGGGACTGGTCTATATCGACGGTGCAAACATGAATGCCATCATGGGGATCACGCGACCGGGTGATTTCGGGGGGGACATGATGCATTACAACGTTCACAAAACCTTCACCGGTCCACACGGAGCGGGTGGACCTGGTTCAGGACCGATCTGCGTTCGGGACTTTCTAGCCGATTACCTGCCTGGTCCCATCATCAGTAAGCGAGAAACAGATTCCAACGAAACGCGATACGAACTTGTGATCCCACCTAAAACGATTGGTCGAGTTCGATCGTTTTTCGGCAACGTCGGAATTCTCGTCCGAGGTTACTGCTATCTGAGAACGTTGGGAGCTGCTGGTGTGCGTTCCGCCGCCGAAATGGCGATTCTGAACGCAAACTATCTGAAAGAAATTCTGGCGGATGTTCTTCCGTCGGCACACGGAAAACACTGCCTGCATGAGTTTGTGGCCTCGGCCGAAAAGCTCGCGAAAGAACGTGGTATGACAGCGATGGACATCGCCAAACGGTTACTCGACTTCGGCTTTCATCCACCAACGGTCTATTTCCCGCTCGTTGTCCCTCATGCCATGATGTTCGAGCCAACCGAGACTGAATCGAAAGCGACGCTGGATGCCTTTTCCGACGCCATTCACAAGATTGTGGCTGAAGAAGCAGAGTTACTCCATACCGCACCTCATACGGCTCCGGTCAGTCGGCCTGAAGAAGTGAAAGCGACTCGAACTCCCGTGTTGACCTGGCCGATTGGCACGTAGTGAATCGTCAGTTTTCAGAATCTTGTGCCACTGCTTGACCGTCTTCGGCCAAGCACGCTCTTTGATCGGAAGAAGAAGCCACTGCTTTTCCAAAGACTCCAAAGCAGTGGCACAAAATGTCATTTCGACGGTTAATCAACGGGGTTCAAAACTCGCGTCATGCCAGCAGTTCGCGAATGCCCTTAGACGCCGGATCGGCGATTGGAATCGGTCGACCGTCGACGTCAAACGACTTGGATGTGTCGACCCCCACCGCTTGCAGGTAGGTGTGAAACAAGTTCGCGTGATCGACTTTGGCATCGGTCACTTCGGTCCCGTTGGCGTTTGTCTTGCCGATCACGGCACCGGGCTTGATTCCCGCACCACCCATCAGCACCGACCAGGATTTGCTCCAGTGATCGCGCCCAAACAGGTGATTGATATTCGGTGTCCGGCCAAACTCGGACAGCACGACGATCAAGGTGCTTTCCAGCATTCCCCGATCGGCAAGATCGCCGACGAACGTCGAGAACGGGCTGTCGAATTCACCCAGTTGTTCAATGTGAAAATTAAAGTTCTCGTTGTGAGTATCGTAGTTGGAATGGCTGATCTGAACGTATGTAATTC
>JBAXBD010000087.1:0-13617 GCA_037142165.1 Schlesneria sp.
GGTCTGAGGTTTTCCGTGGATGACGTGATTTCACGAATGCGTCTGGACAAAAAAAGTGTGTCAGGAAGCTTGCGATTCGTTCTGCCGATTCGTGCCGGTGCGGTCAAGACGTTTTCCGACATCCCCGAGTCGGACGTGCGGGCAACATTGGCCTCCGGTGCTTGAAAACTATGGGCAAACATCAGTAGTGACTTGTTCAAAAGGGATGCTCACTTCACAATCGCGAACCATCCCGGTTCAGACACTGATTTGTTACTTACCTAGAGGAGCTTGAAGAATGACATTGTTCATGCGCTGGTGTGTCGTTTTCGTGATTGTTTGCGGTTCCGCGTCGACCCACGCCGACGAGTTCTTCTTTAAGCCTGGTGATGTGGTCGTGATGATCGGCGACAGCATTACCGAACAACATCTGTATTCCAATTATGTGGAAATGTGGACGTCGACTCGCTTTCCCAAGTGGAAGCTGACGTTCCGCAATGTTGGAATTGGTGGCGACACGTCAGGCGGTGGAAACAGCCGGTTCACCCGCGATGTGCTGGTCCACAAGCCAACCGCGATGACGGTCGATTTTGGTATGAACGACGGGCGGTATCGAGGATTTGAAGAAGGAACCTTCAGACCGTATATGGATGGCCTGCAAGGAATGGCCAATCAAGCCAAAGCGGCTAACATTCGCACGGCATGGGTCACACCACAGCCGCTGGATACGGATCAGCAGGGGCCAACCGCATTGACGGCCTATAACCAGACACTCGAGAAATTCTCAGAAGGTGTGAAAGAGATTGCTGACAAGAACGGCGGGTTGTTCGTTGACCAGTTTCATCCCTACCTGGCGACACTTGATCGCGCTCGTGGTAAAGGACCAAAGTATGACCGTATTACCGGCGGCGATGCCGTTCACCCCGGTCCCCCAGGGCAGGCGTTGATGGCCGCTTCAATTCTCAAGGGCTTGAACTTTCCATCTTTGGTCTCGTCCGTTGAGATCGATGCCTCGACCAAAAAGGTCGTTTCACAAAAGAATTGCGTCGTCGAAGTTGCCGATGCAAATGGCCACGGAGTCACTTTCAAGCGACTCGACGAAGCGTTGCCTTTCTTTCCAGCGGATGCTGCCAGCATCCTGCCGTCGGCGTCGATTTTGGAAGAACTGAATGATTATCGATTGAAGGTGACGGGCCTGGCCGCCGGGAAGTATGAAGTTCGAGTGGAAGGCAAGAAGATCGCCGAATTGACAGCCGAACAACTTGCAGCCGGAGTAAATCTGGCTGCTGGCGCGCTCACGGATGGTCCCATTGCCGAACAAGTGAAAGCGGTTCGATCCGCGATTGAAAAGAAGAATTCATTCCATCATGACGCCATTTTTCGTGGCATTGTTCTGACGGGCGTTCCTGGCTGGGTGCACGAAATCATCCCGGCACAGGAACTGGAAGCGAAGAAGAAGGCGATCATTGAAAGACGACTCGCTGAACTTCCCGCACTCGACGCGGAAATCGCGAAGGCCCTCGAATTGAAGGCAAATACGTTCGAAGTTGTTCCTGTGAAATAACGCTTGCAACAAAGCGAAAGCTTTTTCGAACTTCGAATTCGGCGTTCCGTGCCACCGCATCGGAGTCTTCTCCGACGCAGTGTCTTCGCTAAATTCGAAGAGCATTAAAGTGCCACTGCTTGACCGAAGATGGTCAAGCAGTGGCACTTTCATTCAGAAGATTCACAAAGCTCTCAGTAGACAGCGCCTTATCTTTCTTGCGACTTGCGTGTCTGAACGGCATCCCACCACCAACGATGGGTATCGCTTCTCGTGCCAGCGGTGACAGCCGTACGTGATGTCTCAAGTTCCATTGAATCGCGTGAGTCGATCAATGCCTTGTCGAGGGCTTTTTGGGGGTTAACGATCACTCCTCCAACAAGTCCACCGACATGGTTTCCAGTTCGTTTATAGCTGACTAACGAGGGGATCTTCCTGGGAGTATCAAAGGTGGGATACGCCAGTCGACTTTGATCAAGCAGAAGTTCGTGCTTCCAGCCAATCCGTTCGGGAATATTTTCTTTCTGCAAAAGTGCTGCCAACACAGCCCAATCGATCAGATTCTGCAACTCCGCAAAAACCGGCGATTTATCGGCCAGTTGAGAGAACTTATCTGTGAACTGTTTCGCGAAGCCGTGCGTCGACTTCCGCGTTGTCGCTGCACTCGACCGGTTTCCCGCAGCATCGATGACCTCATCTTCTGCCAGGAGCTGAGCCCGTTGTCCCATGAACTGAAAGGCGAGGCTGTCTGGACTGCGATAGATTGCGTCGTAGAAAGGGACGAACCACCAGCGCTGCATGACATTCCCACCCGATCCAAGCATGGTCAAGTTACTCTTCAGGCCCTTGATTGCCGGATCTTCTAAACCCAGGGCAATTCGTTTCATCCGGTAATCTGCCTCGACCAGCATGGTCGCGAAATGAGAATCTACGGGGACACTGTCAATCCTGACATCTTGCATTCCAAGAATGTCGTCCATCTGATTGAAGCGAGCTTCCACTTCGTCGATCGTTCCAGGTGCTCCCTCGCGGATAAACTTCTTCAGTTCGGCGATATGACTCGGAAGCGGATCAATCGAACAACCCAACTGTTTCGATGGTGATTTGGCAACCGTCCTCAGGGCGATGACGAGATCGTCCAGTCTCAACGTCGGTCGCCCCGATTCCACACCGATCATTCGTCCAACAATATCCGGTACAAAGCCTTCTGCAGGACCAGAAATGACCAGATCGTGTTCGTCAGGAAAGACAAATACGTGCTCAATTCGCTGCAGTCCTGCGAGATAAAACAATTCATCGGGAATAGGCTGTGATTGAGACAGAATCTGGCCAAGTCGCTTTTCCAATTCGACGAGTGACACAAAACGTTGTTTTGTTTTTTGATTAACGTCTTGTGAAAGATGCTTCTTTGCTAACGCTTCCCGACGTTTCTTGTCGAGCATCATGGTGCCATCGGCGGCGACTGTTAACGACACCACACCTTCAGCGTCGATCTTGATCCCCGAACTGTTGTTGTTCTGACCCTGGCCGTTTCCACCACCGCCGGCACCGAATCCGCCTCCTCCAAGACCACCACCGCCGAGACCGCCGCCACCCACTTGAGCGAGAACTATCACTGGGTGACCCAAAACCATCAGGATCAAGCAAAGTATCCGTCGAGGTTGGCTCATCATGATGCTCCGGGCTTTTTAACGCATAGGATCTTCTGCCTGAACGTAGGTCTAAGTCTCTCATTCGTGAGTCACAGCGACAATCATCCGACCAGCTTTGGGCCCGCCATTTTCAGATATCCCGAGATTCCGACGATGATTGCTGCAAGAATAATAATGACCAGTTGCCAAAGCTTGGCATTTTTCCGCATCCCTTCGAATGACTTGGAACGTCCAACAAGCGCCGATGCAAAAAAGAAGATGCCCAGCGCCAACAGGATCTTAGTCCCCATGAGCGCATGGTAGAGCTTGTCTCCCTTGTGATTCGGTGCTTGAACAACCAGATAGTTGTAAAAGCCGCTCGCGAGAAACAATGTAATCCCCGCGTGGACGAATTTCTTCCACGTGTTCATCAACAGTTCTTTGAGTTTCTGGTGTTCGGCATCCGGCAATTGAGCTGCGGCCGGGGCGAGAACAAATCTGAGGAAACAGGTTCCGCCAACGAGAACGATTGCTGTTCCGATGTGTGTCCAGCGTGAAAGAAGCGAAATGACGTCCATCTGTGAAAATCTTTGTCGTTTGAGTGAGGTATCAGTTATTGCCAGACTTGGACTTTACGAAACCATCAGTCTCGATCCAAGTCACTTACAGTTAACAACGCCGTTGGTTGATGGGTTGATCTAGGGACTCTTCCGGGAAGAGCCAACGAGATACTGATCGAACCATTCGAGGTTCCGATTCATGCAGTCGATCATTAATCGTGGTTCTTCAATACCGTGTGGCGTCCGTGGATAGATGACCATTTTCGTTTTGCAGCCTTGTCGCTTGAGAGCATTGTAGAGTTCCAGGCCTTGAGAGAGCGGTACTCGTTCATCCCGCTCGCCGTGCTGGATCAGTGTTGGTGTGGTGACTCCTTTGATTTGGAACATGGCCGAATGATTCCGATAGGCGTCGAACTTATCCCAATACTCCCCCTGAAAGTAATCGGGAAGGAATCCCGGGATATCGGCGGTCCCAGTGAAACTCATCAAGTTTGTGACGCCGGCCCCCACGGACGCTGCGCGAAATCGTTTCGTCTGAGTGATTGCCCACGAAGTCATAAAACCACCGTAGCTCCAGCCCATTACACCCAATCGATCGGGGTCGGCAATCCCTTCCGCGATCACATGGTCGACTCCTGTCATCACGTCTCGAAAATCGCCGCCACCCCAGTCATTATAGTTCGCGTGGCGAAACGTCGTTCCATACCCACTGCTCCCGCGCGGATTGGGGCGAAGGATGGCGTAACCTTTCGAGGCAAAGGCAGCAATCGGATAGGTTCCGGCAGAGCCATCAAATGTCTGGGTAAACACTCCCATCGGCCCACCGTGCACAACAAGCAACAAAGGACATTTATCACCCTTTTTATAGTCGTTCGGATAGGTCAGAAGACCTACCACTTCCAAGCCGTCGGAAGACTTCCAGCGAATGACTTCCGTTCGCGGTAACGGAGGCATCGACAGATCTTTATGCGCTTTGCTGACGACAACAGGATCGAAAGGTGCCACTGCACTTATGAATGCTTCGACTGGCTCCTCGAGTCTTTCCCAGCCAAACCCAAAGTGAGTTCGAGTCGAGTTCAGGGATACGCCGCCTAACGACATTCCTTCCATCGGCATGCCTGGACCACGACGGATCTCGACAGGCCCCCACTTTTTTGGCAAGGCTAGCAACTTCATGCTCGTCCCTTGTACTTCGGTGTAGAACACCTGACTTCCATCTGCCGACCAGCCGACGAGCTCGGAATATCGACCAAAACCATCGTAAGTCTCGGCAAGTTTTGTCGTGGAACCATCAGCGACGGAAATGAGATTCACAGTTCGACTTCCTCCCCATGTCGGGGGATCATTGCTGATCGTGCAGGCGATCTGCTGTCCGTCGGGTGAAAACAGGGGAGATGTCTCTGCTGCGTTAGTCTTGAGGATTGGTTTGACCGTTCCATCGGCAACGTTGATTACCGAAAGATCTGCCGACGGCCAGTCATCCGGCCGTGGCGAGGTCGTATGTGCCGCAGCAATCGTAGTTCCATCGGGCGACCAGTCGTATCCCGATCGTCCCGCTCGAGCTTCGCTGACGATACTCAGCGTTCCCGCCGTCAATTGTCGCGATGACAACGGGCGGTTGGTCGGTCCACTGAAGCTAACGATGTGAAGGCGGTTGAGTTTCACATCTTCGTCAACGACCTTGGCATCATTCTTTTGGCGAGAAGCGCGTTCTTCGGTGTCGGTTGTCGTAAATGCAATTAAATCACCTTTTGGCGACCAACGAAAACTACCAATGTCTGACTTCATTTCCGTCAGTTGGAACGCTTCACCACCGTCAACGTCGATCGCCCAAAGATTCCTCTTACCAACGCGAGAAGAGACGAAAGCAATCCACTTTCCATCGGGTGACCACTGAGGGTCGTCGCACGATTTTGCCCCTTGAGTCAGTTGCCGTGACTCTTTGCGTTGAACATCGGCAAGGTGGATTTGAGTCCGATATTCACTGTCATCGCCATTCATGACCGCTTGCCGCACAGTATAAGCGACTCGTTTTCCATCTGGTGAAACGACAACGCTACCGACCCGCTTCACCTCCATCATTAAGGCGGGCGTCCAAACAGACGGTGATTCGCTGTCCTTCGCACTGGCGTCATAAGAGCCTTGCGATCCGAAAAGAGCCAGCAAGAGCATCCACACTGGCAAAACGCGATTTCGTTTTGAGTTGAGGACTTGTTGTGGAAGTTTGTTTTTCGACGAATTCATCATTTGGCAACCCCGATCAGGTGGGACGTTGAAACGGTTCAGTGAGGATACCGAAGCCGACGACCGAATGCGCCTCGTGGGAAGTTGCCGTTACAAAATTGGCTGTCATACTGAAGTATTTGAACTCGCTGAAAAGAGGTTCTTCACAACAGGTTGTCTTTCCCTTTCGCCGGTCGCAGAAAAGGTAATTCCATGAGTCTGACGGATGATCTCTCTCGCCGAGAATGGCTGAAAACTTCTGCAACATTGGCTATGTCCAGCGTGTTGACGAAGACCTCCCTGGCAGGAGCAGAACAAAAGAAGCCGAAGTCGGTTGCCGCCGTACTGACCGCCTATGAAAAAGGTCTGCATGCCGATGTTCTGATCGGCAAAATCCTGGAAGGCTGGAAGCAGGACGGTGGTGTCGGGCCTGAGTTAACCCTGGCTTCCCTGTATGTCGATCAATTTACGGATCGGGATCTCGCCCGGTCCATGTCCAAAAAGTACAACGTTCCAATCTTCGATACGATCGAAAAGGCGATCACCGCAGGAGGCGACAAAATCCCGGTCGATGGAGTGATCAGCATTGGCGAACACGGTACTTATCCTTACAACGACAAGGAGCAACATCTTTACCCTCGTCGCCGTTTCTTTGAAGAAATCACCGACACATTTCGCAAGTACAATCGCGTCGTTCCGGTCTTCAACGACAAGCACCTGGGACCTGAATGGCAAGATGCGAAGTGGATGTACGATCGTGCCAAAGAGATGAAAGTTCCCTTCATGGCGGGATCGTCGCTGGCAGTGACGTTTCGAACGCCGGAGATCACGGTTCCGATGGGGTGTCCGATTGAGGCAGCGGTCGGAATTGGTTATTCGGGTCTGGATATTTACGGTTCCCATGCGCTGGAGTGCTTTCAGGCGCTTGTTGAACGGCGACATGGGGCCGAGACGGGGGTCGATTGGGTGCAGTTCCGGCAAGGCGACGCAATCTGGAAGGCGATTGACGACGGTCTGGTCTCCAAAGCGGTATTCAACGCAGCACTCGCGTTGGTTGCGACAGAGCCAGACCGAGTTCGACAGACTGACAAGGCAGGGCTATTCCTGTTCCAATACCGAGATGGACTGTTGGGCACTGTCTTCATGTTGCCAGGTTTTGCCACGGGATCAGCAGTCGCCTTGAAACTTAAAGGGCAGGATTCTCTGCTGGCAACTCGCTTCGAAGAACGCCATGAGCCGTATTACCCTCATTTCGCTTATCTGCTGAAAGGGATCGAACGGATGATCCACACGGGAAAGCCAAGCTATCCCGTTGAGCGAACTCTGCTGACAAGCGGCATACTGGACCGAGCTCTGACATCGCGAGTTCAAAACCAGGAAAAACTCATGACGCCCGAATTGGCGATACGGTATCAGCCTGTTGATTACCCCCACGCCCCGCAGCCCGATTTAAACTCTGATCCGTCGTTGTAGTACTTAACGATTTGTATCTTCGCATGCCGCGTAGATTTTTCATCGGGAGGGCGAGGCTTGCCTGACGAACGGGCGAAACCGGCGTGGGGTAATAACATTGCGTTTTACGAGCGGAAATGCCCTCGAAACATGGGGGTGCCACGGTCTTGGAATCTTCGACAAGGCCGTGTCTGCGTGGTTCGACAATGTGTGCGAAGAGCACGGCCTTACCGAAGACGGTAAAACCGTGGCACCCATCATCGTGGCTTTCGTTCCCAAATGCAGGTGGTCTCCAACAACGGAAACATTCCATTGGGTTGAGGGTAAAGCCCGCGTCGTGACTTACGTTAAACTTGTACGACGTCCTGCTTCAGCCCGGCAAAGGTGTTGTCCACGAGATTGATTTGTTTCGTTTCCTGACCCAGGCGAATACCGATGCGCTGGGCTGCCTCGCGGGTTTCCCTGACGGTGTTCTGTCTCAGTGTGACCTGTTCGGTTCCACCTTGAACATCGATGGCGACACCATCCGCAGGCCCGCTGTTTTCGATGACGTTCTGTTCGATCAGATTGCGATGTCCACAAAAACCGGCGCCGCGTTCGGGCCGGAACAGGATGCCGGTCTGGCCGCTGTTTCGCACTGTGTTCTTCCGCACGATGTTGTCGGTATCGCGGTGGCCGATGGAGATCCCCTGCCCTTTGATATCGAGGATCGTATTCTCTTCGGCCAGTCCGTATTTCACTCCCCAGCAGAAGAAGAGCCCGATTTGGCATCGTTCAAGTTTGTTGCGGCGCATGACGGGTCGCTGCGAACCCGATCCAGGATGCAGGCCAAGACCCGCGTTATCGTGGCTGTGACAGTCCTCGACCGTGACGTCGTGGCAGATTTGCCAACTGATGCCGTCGCCGTTGTTATGACGCGCCGTCACGTCGCGGATCAGCACTTGGTTCACATCCTGTAAGAAGATGCAGCCGCCATAGTTGCCGTCCAGGTTTTCATTGTTGGTTCGATTGCCATCGAGTGTCAGTCGTTCAATGACGAGGTTGTCAATCTCTTCGCCAGTAATCAAAGGGAATAACGTCGAGCACGTTGATTCGCCGATCGTCCAGAAGTTTTCTCTCAAAGCGCGGTCGAGCTTAAATCGATTTCCCGATCGGGCGACAAGCGTCCGTTTGAGAACGGTCGGGCCGCCGTTGTGCGGGTTACGTGTCCGCAGGCAAACGCTGTCTCCAATTTCAAAACCCTTGGCATCTTCGAGTGTTATCTCCTGGTCGTACCAATCCGAATCGGCCACAAGTTTGGTACTGACAGACGCAGGTTTGGTCAGAATAGTCTCGTCGCCGGTTCCAATCAGCCGGACATTTGACCGCAGATGAACGGAACCGCGCAACAGGTACGTTCCTGGCAAAATCTGGACGGTGCCCCCTCCCAGCCGAGCCACATAATCGACTGCCGATTGAAGTACTTTCTGTGACGTTCCGATCAGATCGCCTTGTTTCTGTCCGACAGAAATCGTCAACCGCTGGTCCCAATCCGGTTCGCTGATCTTATCGCCAGATGTGGCTCGTGGCTTCGTGACCCGAGGACGACCTTCAGGACCAGGTACTGGATTGTCAGCCTGAAGTCGCGAGGCCAACGCTGAACTGACGGACAATCCCGTCGCGAGGCCAAGAAAACGACGTCGATTGCAAAACGAATCTTTCATCGATCACCCTTCAAACTGGGAGGTTAGCCCGGAATAGTCATTAGCCCGACGCCAAGTCCTCAGAAGTCGTCGTCCTCTTCGTCTTCCTCATCTTCATCTTCTGCGTATTCACCGCGTGCACCCGCTTCCAGAATCGCTCGACCGGCAGCAATCGATCGTTCGTCAGGAGCACGAAGATCGTCATTCATTTCGAGTTCCCAGCAACAATGAAGCGCATAGGCATCTTCCGGGGACATATCAGGATTTGTCTCGTCAAATAACGAGAAGGTCGCGCTGCCGTAACATCCCAGACCAGAATCGTCGGATTCACCCACTTCTTCCGCGATGTAACGATAGCGAAATAACCAGAGTTGTCGGACGTCGTTTGTAGGTGGCCAGAAAAGCTCTCTCGTGTCGTACTGCTCAATCTCATCAGGCGGTCGACCAAATTCCTGCGGATGAGCCAGCCAGTCACACATGTCGGCCATTGCCCGAAAATCAGGTTCATTGGCCTCATCGGGAATCGCATCGTCTCGTCCGAGCTCTTCGAGATAAGCGCAAGCTGTTGTCGAATAATTGCGGTCCAGACACGTACGAACCAGAAATTTCAAACCCGCATCGCTGCCAAGCCGGGCCGACGCCCAGGCGGCTTCCATCTGAACTGCGGGATCAGGGTGATCCATCGCGAGCGCCAATAACTGCTCGCGTTCCGGTTCACTGATAAAGGGAAGGGATGCCGCAGAACTGTGAGCGAAACTGAATTCGTCTTTCTTGCTGCTTCTCAGCCAGTGCTTCAACCGTTGTACGCCATCATGAGTATTGAATGGATGTTGAGTCACGTAATCTTCCCGAGCCAGTCGATTGACCCAGTCCAGAAACGCCACGCACGCGAATCCGTCGGGCAATGGGTCACTGAGTCGATCGATCAGTTCCGGTAATACGGGATCTTGATCACCCAACTGCTCGAAAATCACGGACCAGAGATAGCCTTCTCGCAGGACCGGGTGATACGCGGCTTGCACCAGCCGATCCAGCCCTTCTTCCAATCCATAGCGAGCAAAAATCTTGATCGCGAACAACAATTCGTTCTGTTGTTCTTCGGCAAAAGAAAGTCGAGCGTCATAGGCCTGAATCAAAGGGGGAATGCCTCGTTTGACCAGGTATTGAAACGGGCTGACCGCAGTGACCGACTGAAATAACGAGACCAGTTGGTGAAATGCCGTAAACAGACCCGGGGCTTCCATTGGTCGTTCGAGATACTGTTCGAGGGCATCCACGAGAGATTCGGCGTCTTCGAGCGTTTCGATTTCATAATCTCTCAGCTCATTCAGTGCCTCAAATAAATCTCCACCGTCTGCCAGACCTCGTTCCAGAGCCACCTGCAAAGGAGTCAACTTCGCCATTACTATCCATTTCACTTCTATTCGAGACGCTTTTAAACCTTGATTCACCAACGTGTCCAGAATCAATCAGGTTGCCGACGCATGGCTTGCCGAATTTCTCGATCGGCGTCGTGTTCTTTCAGTTTGTCTCGTTTGTCATGTCGTTTCAGACCTTTTCCAATGGCGATGGTAACTTTCACATTTCCCCGGACGAGATGGACCTCAAGCGGGACAATGGACAATCCCTTCTGGCTTGCAACCTCGGCAAATTTGCGAATTTCTCGACGATGGAGCAATAATTTCCGTTGTCGTTTGGGATCGTGATTCAGATAAGTCGCCTGGGGATATTCTGCGATATCACATCCCACCAGCCAGACCTCGTGTCCTTGAACGCGAACGTAGGCCTCTTCGATCGAGATTTTATTATTTCGTACGCTTTTCACTTCGCTTCCGTGCAGCATGATTCCGCATTCCAGCGATTGGGACAACTCGTACTCGTGCTTCGCTTTACGATTGCGACAGACCACGCGGGAGAGTGAATAGTCAGGTTTGGAGTCGGCAGGTTTGGCCATATTTCGTCTCAAGGCTCTCGATAGTCAATTTTGAAAGCCAATTTCTGCATCTCTGTGAGACGCCTACGTTCATACGTTCGGAAGTACTGGATTTCCATTCTAGCCATGTCTGGTCCGTCTGCGAAATAGGTCGACGTGCCGCAGCGACATGACTTCGGAATTCTATTCTTGAACCGATTCTCCGGAAATCGGGTGAGAATCTTTTTCCCGGA
Organism: Schlesneria sp.; assembly: GCA_037142165.1. GTDB lineage: Bacteria > Planctomycetota > Planctomycetia > Planctomycetales > Planctomycetaceae > Schlesneria. The sequence goes on from JBAXBD010000087.1 coordinate 11,237, forward strand.
CGGGCCGAGTCGCACTTGTCGGAATAATCGATTCATTTGGCCCGGTTGAAACCAGATGTTTCTGGAAAACAACAACGACGCTGCCGCACGTTTCTTTTTGTGAACTAAGTTTGAATTAAGAGAATATTCGCGGTCATCTAGAAAAAGAGAGGTTAACGAATGACAACCGCAACCATGAATCCGAAAATCGAGAAACTGCTAGACGAGATCCTCAGCAAATTTATCGGACCTGAATCAGGAACTCGGCGACAGCCATGTTCGAGACCAGCCTCAAAGACCTATGGTCATTCAGCCGCGTCGAAAGCCTCGCAGAAGAAATGATGGCAACCCTGTGAGTGGAATTGACCCATCAGGAAATTCCTGGGCGTTTTCGGAGCCCAAAGAAAACACAGTCCCCTCGTACCAGCTCTCTCCCAAAAACTGATACGAAGGGATTTGTGTTTTTTACGATTCAACTGCGATTGCAGTTGGGGGCAACTTGGTATCAGGCGGCACGGCGATCGATTTGATCGGAGGCGCCAGCATCAGGAATACTCGTCTGTTCGCTAGGCGACCAGGCTTTAGCGTTTGAGCCCGGCCCGCCACGAGGAGGATATCCGTATTCTCGCAGCTTGCCCGAAAGTGTGCGAATTCCGATTTGCAAGGCCTTCGCTGTCTTTTCTCGGTTTCCTGCGAAACGGTTGAAGGCTGCTTCGATCAGCTTTCGTTCCATTTCGGCCAAAGTCATGCCGGGAAGTGCATCAGGACCGTCGTTGGAACATTCTTTTGACATCCAGGGGACGAGCATCTCAGCGGTCAGCTTCGAGCCCCAGTCGAGTGCACAAGCCCGTTCGACCATGTTTTCGAGTTCGCGGACGTTGCCTGGCCAATCGTAACTCTGCAAAACATGCAGTGCATCGATCATGATGGAACGTGGCGGCTTCCCTTCGCGACCTGCAACGCGACGCAGAAAATATTCGGTTAAAGAACCAATGTCTTCTTTTCGTGAACGAAGCGTTGGCAATTCAATCGCGGACTGACAAATTTCTTCGTACAAATCGCGACGGAAAAGTCCGCGATCGACGAGTGTTTCCAGGTCGACATGCGAGCCGAACACGAAACGAACATCAAACCGAACCCGTTCGTGACTGGTGGGATGCTCGAAGCGTTGTTCGCGTAGCAGGTTGACGAGTTGCTTCTGGACCGGAAGAGCGATGTACTGGACCTGATCGAGTAACAGCGTTCCACCGTCGGCTTGTTCGAGACGGCCTGGCTTGTGACGGGCCATGCCACCCGGTTCGTGTTCGAGTTGACCGAAAAGTTCTTCTTCCAGAGTTTCAGCAGACAACACGCTGCAATCGACTTTAACGAATGGACGATGGGCACGTCGGCTGGAATCGTGAATCGCCTGGGCAACAAGATCAATTCCTGTCCCCTGTTCACCCTTCAGCAGCACGCAACCAGTTTGTTCTGCACTGTTTTGAACTTGCTGGCGTAAAACCTGCATTCCCTGACTATGTCCCACCATATCGCGTAAGTTGCGATTGCTGAGCTGTCTTTTGAGTCGGCGATTTTCGGCGTGCAAGCGGGATCGCTGACTGGCACTGGTCAGCACGCGAGAAAACGTGGTCGGCGAGTAAGGCTGTGACAGATGTTCAACACCGGTGGCACTCGAGAAGAGTTGAGGAGCATCAGCCGATGCTTCGGTCACCACACAAACGACTTGTGTTGACCAACCCTTCTGTTGAATTTGACTCGTTAATCCCGAGACCGTTTCACCCGTTGAGAGAACTCCGACCAGACAAATGTCGGCACTTTGCGTATGCAGTGATTGCAAAGCCGCTTCGACGGATGAGACCGTTCGACAGATCATTCCAAGCGTTTGACCGTCTTCGCACAATCGCCGAGCCATGTCGGGATCAGACGAGACAACCAGCACAGAAGGTGCCGGCTCGCCGGTTGGAGCAACGGGAGCCGAAATGGCTCGTTGTGGGAAGGGGATCACATCGGGATGCGAAAAGTTCATACTGGCACCGTGGTCTGGGAGGAAACCGTGCGAAGGGATGTGAGCGCACCGAAAGGGGTCAAGAAACGTGAATTTCACGCCGTGATCTCATTCGATACAAACGAATTTTTTTGGGGGAGAAACCGACAGACAAACAGACATGAGGCAACGAACGAATGCTCGAGGCCGGGGTGCCAGTCATTAACAAGAACAAAACATCGCGTCACAGATGTAACGACGAACGGTCAGTGTTCCAATTAATGGCTGGCGGTTGAATCGAATTGTTTTTTGGGAGTTGGAGAAAGGCGGGCGAGGTGTATCGGCAAGGCCAAAGTCTGTCAACACGTTTTTCCTGTTTTTACGTAATATTTTTTCTTGACTTTCGTCAACCATCGGT